>DATLUK010000123.1:0-8968 GCA_035533195.1 Acidimicrobiales bacterium
ACCGGTGCATGCTCCACAGTCGTAGCAGGGTGTCCAGCGGCAGTCGGGGACCCCGGCGGCGGCCAAGGCGTCCTGCCAGTCGCCCCAGAGGAAGTCCCGGTGCAGCCCGGCCGAAATGTGGTCCCAGGGCAGGACCTCGTCGGACTCCCGGTCCCGGTGGACATACCAGTCGAAGGACAGGCCCTCGGCGGTCATCGCCTCCTCCCACAGGGACAGGTCGAAGTACTCGGTCCACTCCTGGAAGGTCCCCCCGGCCCGCCAGACGTGCTCGATGACCCGGCCCACCCGCCGGTCCCCCCGGCTGGCCAGCCCCTCGGCCAGCGAGGCCCGGGGATCGTGCCAGCGCAGGGTGACACCCCTGTCCTTGCGGGTGGAATCCCGCAGCAGGTCGACCTTCCTTCGAAGCTCTCCCACCGTGTCCTGCCCGAACCACTGAAACGGCGTCTGGGGCTTGGGGACGAAACCCCCCACCGAGGCGGTGACCGAGGACCGGCCGTGCTGGCGGCCGACGGCTACGCAGTTGCGGGCCAACTCGGCTATGCCCAGGGTGTCCTCATCGGTCTCGGTGGGCAGGCCGGTGAGGAAGTACAGCTTGACCCGGCTCCAGCCCTGGGAGAAGGCCGACTCCACCGCCCCGTAGAGGTCCTCCTCCCGGATCAACTTGTTGATGACCTGGCGGATGCGCCAGGTGCCGCCCTCGGGGGCGAAGGTCAAACCGGTCCGGCGCACCTTCTGAATCTGGGAGGCGATGCCCACGGTGAAGGCATCCACCCGCAGGCTGGGCAGGCTGACCGACACCTGCCCCGAGCAGGCGGGGTCATCGATGATCCCCTCCACCACCGCATCGATGCCGGAGTAGTCGGCGCTCGAGAGGGAGGTGAGGGCAACTTCGTCATAGCCGGTGCGGGCCAGGCCATCGGACACCATGCGGCGGACCTGCTCGGCCGGGCGTTCCCTCACCGGCCGGGTGATCATGCCGGCCTGGCAGAAACGACAGCCCCGGGTGCAGCCCCGGAAGATCTCCACGTTGAGCCGGTCGTGGACCACTTCGGTCAGCGGGACCAGCTGGCGGCGGGGATAGGGCCACTCGGCCAGGTCGGCCACCGTGCGCTTCTCCACCACCTCGGGCACGTCCGGGTACCGGGGCGTGACCGCCGCCAGGCGCTGGCCGTCATAGGAGGCCTCGTACATGGAGGGCACGTAGACGCCGGGGACATGGGACAGCTCCCGCAGCACTCCGGCCCGGGAGCCCGGAGTCCGCCCGGAGGCCTTCCAGTCACGGATGACGGCGTTGGCTTCGGAGACGACCTCTTCACCATCACCGATCACGAAGAAGTCGACGTAGTCGGCCAGGGGCTCGGGGTTGAAGGTGCAGTGGCCGCCGGCGGCTATGAGCGGGTGCCTCTCGTCCCTGGCCTCGGAGCGGACCGGCGTACCCGCCAGGTCGATGCAGTTGAGCACGTTGGTATAGACGAGCTCGGCCGACAGGTTGAAGGCCAGTACGTCGAAGTCCCCGGCGGCCCGGTGGTTGTCCACCGAGAACAGCGGGATGCGCCGCTCCCGCATCAGGGCCTCCATGTCCGGCCAGGGGGCATAGGTCCGCTCGGCCAGGGCGTCGGGGCAGTCGTTGAGGATCTCGTAGAGGATCTGCAGGCCCTGGTTGGGCAGGCCGACCTCATAGGCGTCGGGGTAGGTCAGGAGCCACGCCACCCGTGAGGAGGACCAGGGGGCCACGTAGGCGCCGTCCTCACATCCGATGTACCGGGCCGGCTTCTGCACCCGGGCCAGGAGGGGCTCCAGGCGGGGCCAGAGGGTGGACATGGTCCGCTCAGTGTACCGGTGCCCCTGGTTTTTCCCTCCCGGCGGTCAGGGGGTCGCGCCGGGTGGCCGGAGGTGCGGTCCGCCAGCCCCAGCGAGGCTCAATGCCCCGGCGAAGGCACCTTCACCGGGCCGATCGGATGCTGCATCAGATAACTCAGGACTTGCATAGCCACGGGGGCGGCCCCGCTGGCTCCATAGCCGGCCTGGTCGATGACGACCATGACCACATATCGGGGGGCGTTGGCCGGGGCGAAGGACACGAACAGGGCATTGGGCTCCACCTTGTTGGTGCTGGCCGTACCGGTCTTGGCCGCCACCGGGAAGGTGCCGTCGGGGAAGCCCAGGAAGGTCCCGTACGCCGTGCCGAGGCGGCTGGACACCACCCCTTCCAGGCCGGCCAGGATGGTGTCCTTGGTCGCCGGCGGCAGGCTGACGTGGTTCAGGACCTTGTCCGGCACGGTCTGAACCACCTTGCCCTGCGGGGTCACGATCTGGGCGCCGACATGGGGGGCATAGAGGCTGCCGCCGTTGGCGAAGGTGGCGTAGGCATCGGTCAACTGCAGCGGGCTGATGACGGTGGCCCCCTGGCCGAAGGCCATCTCGATGTTGTCACCGGCGTACCACTGGTAGTTGGGGAAAGCGGCCGGGGCCTCGTCATGGAGCTTGATGCGCTCGGCCGGGCTGTCCACCCGGGTGGCCCCAGCCCCTGCGTAGAGGTCGAAGCCGGTGGGCTGGCCCAGCCCGTACTCCTTGGCCACCGTCTGGATGGGCTGGGGCCCGTAACGGGCCTGGTTCTCATAGAACATGTAGCCGAGGTTGTAGAAGAAGACGTCGTCGGAAGCGGTGAGGGCCGTCTGTAAGTCGATGGAGCCGAGCGACTCGCTCTCGTTGTTGTGGAACGTGCAGCCCGCGGTGCAATTCCTGATGGTGAAGGTGCCGGTGTCGTCGTAGTAGTAGCCGGGGTTGATCAGTTGGTCGTCCAGGGCGGCGGTGGCCGTGACCAGCTTGAAGGTCGACCCCGGCGTGTACGCGCCGGTGACGGCCCGGTTGATGAGGGCGTCAGGCTTGTTCGGATCCGATGGGGCCAGCTGGGCGTAAGCCGAAGAGCTGATGCCGCCCACCCAGACGCTCGGGTCGTAGGTCGGATAGGAGGACATGGCCAGAACCTGACCGTTGTTGGGGTCGAGCACCACGGCTGCTCCACTGGGGGCCGGGTAGTAACCACCGGTAATTGGGTCGCGCTGGTTGTGGAGCGCCTTTATCTCCGTGGCCAGATCGTTATCCACCGTCTTCTGCAGGTTGAGGTCGATGCTGAGCTGCACGTCGTCCCCCGGAATCGCGGCGGTGGCGCTCAATGTGCCGAGCACACGCCCTCCTGCATTCACTTCGAGGTTGGTGATGCCGGGGTGCCCGCGCAGCCAGGTTTCGTAGGCGGATTCGACCCCGGACTTCCCGATCAGGTCCCCTTGCTGATAGCCCCGGCCCTTGAGCCGGCTCAGCTGGGTGGAGTTGATGGGCCCTACGTACCCGAGCACCTGGGCCGCGGCCGTGCCGGCCGGGTAGAAGCGCTGGGACATTTCCTGGACGGCCACTCCGGGGAACTCGCTTTGGTGCTCGCGGAGGTACACGACCTTGCTGATATCGACATTGATGGCCACCGGGACCGGCTCATAGGGGCTGTAGCGGCAGTCGCTCAAGGTGGTGAGCACCGCCGCAGTCGTAAGGCCCAAGAGGTCGGCCAGATGACCGATGACCGCTGGGTACTTGGTCGGCAGCTTGCCGCCGCACGAGGCCGTCGGCACCACCGAGCGGGCCACCGTGATGGCCACCACCGTCTGATCTCCGACGATTACGTTTCCGTTGCGGTCGAGGATGAGCCCCCTCGGGGCCGCCTCGGTGACTACCCGGGTCTGGTTGGACGTCGCCGCCGCCGCCAGCTGGGGCGACTCCAGGACCTGGAGATACCAGAGGCGCACGAACATGGCCGCGAACAGGCACGCCACCATCAGCCCGATCACCCCCAACCGGGCCGTTGACGTGGCCGAGGGCCTCATGGCCTCACCGCCGAGGGCCTCGTGGCCTCACCACCGCCGCCGTCCCCCGCCCTCCTCACCACCGCCGCCGTCCGCTGGCGGTATCGGGGAAGATCGCCCATCGCATGACGGGTACAACCAGCAGGGCGCCGACACCGTTCAACACGGCCACCACGCCCACGATCGGACCCAGCCGGTCCGAGACCATCTGGCTCTGGCCCAGGCCGGCTCCCAGGAGGGCATAGAGGATCTCGCCGGCCGCGCTGGCCAGGGACGCTCCGAAGAAGACCATGGGCCACGACGCCCGCACGATGGTCCCGCTGAACAGTCCGGCGGCGTAGCCGATGATGGTGAAGCTCAATGCCGACAGTCCGAAGGGGGCTTGGAGGAACAGGTCGGCCAGGAGCCCGGCGGTGAAGCCCACCATCGCTCCCCGCTCCTCACCACCGACCAGGCCACCGCTTACGGCCACGAGGAGCATCAGGTCAGGATGAACTCCGAACAGCCGCAGCTCCGCGCCCACCGTCAGCTGCAGGACTACGGCCATGAACAGAACCAGCAGGACCTGGGACCGGGCCACGGCATTGAAGCGCCGCTCCCCGACGGCCGCCGTCATCCGGCCCCCGGCAGCGTGCTCGGCGGCTCCCAGACCAGCACATCGACGAACTCCAGCGAATTCATGTCCACCAGCGGCGCGATGTTGACTTCTTCCTGGAGATCACCGGTGTGATCCCGGACCCGATTGATGCGGCCGACCGGAATGCCCGGTGGTAATAGCCCACCCTGCAGCCCACTGGTGACCATGACGTCGCCCTTTGTCACCTTGGCGGGCGCAAAGATGTAGTCCACCCGCAGGGCCTGGCCGAGACCCTGGCCCGACGCCACCCCGATCACCGAGCCGTCCCGCACCCCGATGCTGGAGGACGGGTCAGTCAGCAATAGAACCGTGCTGGTGGAGCGGTTGGACTGCACCACCCGTCCGACCAGGCCGCCGCCCGACACCACCGGCATGCCGACCTGAACGCCGGCCGAGCTGCCGCGGTCCAACTCGAGGGTTAGTTGGTAGTTGCCGAACCCGGTGTCGACCACCTCGGCGGCTATCTGGTGCAGCGACGGGGCGAACGGGAGTTTCTCCAGTTGGGTCAGGGCCTGCAGCTCCTGCTGCTGGCTGGCTGCCGCCGTTCCCGCCCGGCGGGCCGAGCCCAGCTCGGCCTTCAGGGTGGCGTTCTGCTTGCGCAGGGACCCGTAGTCGAAGGCGCCCCGGAAGAAACTCCCTACCGGTCGGAAGACATCGAGGACGCCGCTTTGGACGGGCGAGAACACATCCGAGGCGTAGCCCTTGAGTTTTCCGACATAGCCGTTGGCCTGGGTGCGGTAACCCAGGGTGATGATGGTCCCGGCCGTCAGAACCAGGAGCAACAGGACAAAGCGCGGCCTGGTCGGACGCCGGACGGCCACGGCCGCTCGACAGTCAGCGGCCGCGCGAAGAGGTCAGCAGGGCCTTCAGCGCCGGAAACTCTTCCAGGCACTGGCCGGCGCCTATGGCCACCGAGTGGAGCGGGTTGGCGGCCACGACAATTGGCATGCCCGTCTCGGCCGATACCCGGGCGTCGATCCCGTGGAGCAGGGCGCCACCCCCGGTTAGGACGATCCCCTGCTCCATGATGTCGGCGGCCAGTTCGGGCGGGGTCTTGTCCAGCGTCACCTTGACGGCGTCGATGATGGCCGAGAGCGGCTCTTCCAGGGCCTGGCGGATCTCCTCGGTGGTGGTGATGATGGTCTTGGGCAGCCCGGTGATCAGGTCCCGGCCCCGGATTTCGGCGTGCAACTCCTCCTCCAGGGGACAGGCCGAGCCCAGGGCGATCTTGATGTCCTCGGCCGTCCGCTCCCCCAGCGCCAGGCTGTACTCCTTCTTGATGAACTGGATGATGGCCTCGTCCATCTCGTCCCCGCCAATGCGGATGGACTGGCTGGTCACGATGCCGCCGAGGGAGATGACGGCCACCTCGGTCGTGCCTCCGCCGATGTCCACCACCATGTTGCCGGTGGGCTCGTGGACCGGCAGGCCGGCCCCGATGGCGGCGGCCATTGGCTCTTCGATGATGTAGGCGGGCTTGCGGGCGCCGGCGTACTCGGCCGCCTCCTGCACCGCCCGCTGCTCGACACCGGTGATGCCCGAAGGGACGCAGATGACCATGCGCGGCTTGGCGAAGCGGCGCTGGTGCACCTTGTGGATGAAGTAGCGGAGCATCTTCTCGCAGATCTCGAAATCGGCGATGACCCCGTCTTTGAGCGGCCGGATGGCCTGGATGTGGCTGGGCGTGCGTCCGATCATCCGCTTGGCCTCGACACCCACGGCCAAGGGCCGGCCGTCCCGCACGTTGACGGCCACCACCGACGGCTCGTTCAGCACGATGCCACGGCCCCGGACGTAGACCAGGGTGTTGGCGGTGCCCAGATCGACGGCCATGTCCCGGCCGAGGAAAGAGGAGAAGATGCTGTCGGACACCCAAGGCCTCCTATGGGCGGTGTAGGGCAGCCCTGGAGGCTACTCCCTGGGCGGGCTCCAGCCCACCAGAGATGGGAACTCAGCCCACCAGAGAGGGGAAGAAGATGCCGATCTCCCGCTCGGCCGACTCCGGGCCGTCCGAGCCGTGGACCAGGTTTTCGGTCATCTCGATGGCCAGATCGCCGCGGATGGTCCCGGGCGCCGCCTCCTTCGGATTGGTCGCTCCCATCATGGTCCGCACGACCTTCCAGGTGTCCCCCGGGCCCTCCACCACCATCAACAGGGCCGGCGAGCGGGTGATGAACTCCACCAGGGAGGCGTAGAAGGGCTTGCCCTGGTGCTCGGCGTAGTGCCGCCCGGCCGTCTCGGCATCGATGCCGCGCAGCTCGGCGGCCACCAGCCGTAGGCCCCTCCGCTCGAGGCGGGCGATTATCTCCCCCGCCAGACCCCGCTCCACGGCGTCGGGCTTGGCTATTACCAGCGTCCTGTCCATGCCCCGCAGGGTAGAGGGTCAGGCGGACTCGCTGACCAGGGCCGACCGGGCCGCTCCTACTACGTACAGGCTGCCCGAAACCAGGATCAGGTCGGTGGTCTCGGCCACCTCCCGGGCCCGGGCCACCGCGTCGGCCACGTCGTCCACCGCCTCGGCGGCTATGCCCATGTCCCGGGCCGCCGCCGCCACCTGCTCGGCCGGCAGGGCCCGGGGCGTGGCCGGGGCGGTGGCGATCACCCGCCGGGCCTTCCTGGCCCCCAGCGACTCCAACATCTCCTCGGGCGATCGGCCCTTGAGCAGCCCCACCACCAGGATCCGGCCCCCCACCCCGGGGAACTCCTCGTCCAGCGCCGCCGCCGCCGCTCGGGCCCCGGCCGGGTTGTGGGCCCCGTCCAGCACCATCAGCGGCTGGCGGCCGACCACCTCCAGGCGCCCTGGGCAGCGCACCACCCCCAGCCCGGCCGCCACCACCTCCTCGGACGCCGTCTGGCCGAAGAACGCTTCCACCGCCGCCACCGCACAGGCGGCGTTAGTGGCCTGATAGGCGCCGTGCACGGGCAGGAAAAGGTCCTCATAGGTCGCCCCCGGCGTACGCAGGCTGATCAGGCGCCCGCCGACCGCCACCGCGTTCGACACCACGGCAAATTCCTCCCCTCTCCGCCACACCCCCTCCGCCCCCACCCGGTCGGCGGCGGCTTCGAAGATGGGCAGCAGCTCCGGGTCGGTCTCTCCCAGCACCAGGATCGAGCCCTCTTTGACTATCCCGGCCTTGTCAGCGGCTATGTCGGCCCGGGTGGGACCCAGCACCTCGACATGGTCCAGCTCGATGTTGGTGATGACCGAGACCTGGGGTCGGACGACATTGGTGGCGTCCCACGTGCCCCCGAGGCCCACCTCGATGACGCCGGCATCGACCGCCTGGTCAGCGAACCACCGGAACGCCGCAGCCGTCAGCAGGTCGAAGCGGTGGGGCCTGGCCCCCATCAGGTCCTCCAGGTCGGCGAGGGCGGACAGCGCCTCGGTCAGGTCGTCATCCGAGATCGGCTCCCCGTCGCGGGCGATGCGCTCGTTGACCCTCTCCAGGTCGGGGCTGGTATAGGCGCCGGCCGACAGCCCCCGGGCGTTGAGCAGGGAAGTAGCCATCCTGACGGTGGAGCCCTTGCCGTTGGTCCCGGTCACATGGATGACCGGGTAGGCCAGCTGGGGATCGCCCATCAGCCGGCAGAGCTCCTCGATCCGCTCCAGGGTCGGCACCTCCCGCCGGCCATAGAGCATGGCCTCCAGGTTGATGTGGCTTTCTAGGTACTGGAGCGCTTCCTGGAGGTTCACCAACCGGACATGGTTGCCGACCGCATCAGCCGCCGGCCAGCCCGGCCGCCCCACTGACCCGGGGGCGGCCCCCCTCCTCGCCGCGGACCGGCACGAGCCCCGGCACATGCAACTTGGACACCCACCCATTTTTTATTACAGAATGGTTACGGAACGAACATTTGTTCTCCACCAAGAGACAAAAAGCAAGATTTTTCGGGTGAGTCTTCATGTTGCATGCGTCGGCCCCCGCCCGTGGGCGGACGAGCCGGACGGCGCGGGCTGGGTTAGGAAGCGGCCCGGCGGGGGCGATCGACTTTGGGAACCTCGGTCTTGGGCACCAGGGTCGGGTTGACCCGGTCCAGCACCACCGAGCGATCGACCACACAGCGGCCGATGTCGGTCCGGCTGGGCAGGTCGTACATGACGTCGAGGAGCACCTCTTCCAGCACGGCCCGCAGACCACGGGCGCCGGTGGCCCGGAGCAGGGCCTGGTCGGCCACCGCCTCCAAGGCGTCCTCGGTCATCTCCAGCTCAACCCCGTCGAGCTCGAAGACCTTCTGGTACTGCTTGACCAGGGCGTTCTTGGGCTCGACCAGGATTCGGACCAGAGCCTCCCGGTCCAGGTTGGACACCGGGCCGATGACCGGCAGGCGGCCCACGAACTCCGGGATCAGGCCGAACTTGAGCAGGTCCTCGGGCAGGACGTGGCGGAACAATTCGCTCTGGTCGGTGCGCCCGACCCGGTCCATGTCGGCCCGGAAGCCGATCCCCTTGCGGCCGATCCGGCTGCCGATGATCTGG
>DATLUK010000124.1:0-15539 GCA_035533195.1 Acidimicrobiales bacterium
AAGCCCGAGATGTCGTTGCTGAAGGCGGGCTGTCGGGCCACCGGCTCTCCCAGGGGGAACGCGCCCATCGGCTGGGCTGGACGCGTCACAGTTATAGCGTCCCGGCCGGTGAGCGCCGTTCCCGTCTGTCTGGCCGTAGACATCGGGGGAACCAAGCTGGCCGCCGGCCTGGTCAGCGCCGAGGGCCAGGTGCTGGGCTGGGACAAGGTGGCCACCCCGACGGGAGGACAGGAAGCGGTCTTCTCCGCGCTCGCCGGGCTCATCGAGACGGTGCGGGCCAGATTCCCGGTCGAGGTTGATCGATGCGGTGTGGGTTCTGGGGGACCCATGAGCAGGGGAGGGGAGACGGTGTCTCCCATCAACATCCCCGGCTGGAGGGCCTTTCCGCTGCGCTCCCGGCTGGCGGAGTGGACCGGCTTGTCGGTGGTGGTGGACAACGATGCCAAAGCCCTGGCCTTGGCCGAGGGCTGGCAGGGCGCGGCGAGAGGGGAGTCGGACTTCCTGGCCATGGTCGTGTCCACCGGAGTCGGAGGCGGCATCGTGTCGGAGGGCCGCCTGATCGACGGGGCCAGCGGAAATGCCGGCCACATCGGCCACGTCATCGTCGAGCCCGACGGCCGGGCGTGCGGTTGCGGCGGGCGGGGTTGTCTCGAGGCCGAGGCCTCGGGCACTGCCATCGCCATGCTGACCGGGGCCCCGGCCGCCGAAGCCGGGCTGGCCGTCATCGAGAGAACGGGGCGGCTGGTCGGCCGGGCCGTGGCTTCGGTCGCCAATCTGCTCGATCTCCGCCTGGCCGTGATCGGAGGGTCGGTGGCCCTCGGGTACGGACGCGGCTTCTTTACCGCCGCCCAGGCCGAGCTGGAGGAGCGGGCCCGCCTGGACTACTCCGTCGGTGCCCGCATCGTGCCCACCGGCCTCGGGCCCACCGGGGGCCTGATCGGGGCCGCCGCCCTGGCCTTCCGATGACGGGGCCGCGGGTACGGCGTTGGGCTCACCTCGTCTCCGCCGCCGGCGCGCTCGGGCCCCGCCCCCGGCTGTGGCCGATCGGCCTTACGACTCTGCGCAGGTTGGCCCCCCGGCAATGGTGGCGGCGGTGGCCTCCGCTGCCCATCCCGGATGCCGACTACCTGGGCTTCCGGATGGAGACGGCCTACGGGGACCCCACCGCCTTGCCTCCCCCCGCCGACGTGGTCGCCTACCTGGAATGGTGCCGCGCCCAGGGGGGTGCCGGGCGATACCGTGGGGTGGGATGAAGCTCCCACCAGGAGACTGATCGGGTGTCGCGCTCTCTGGTCCTCAACGCCACCTATGAGCCGCTGTGCGTGGTCGCATCACGGCGCGCCCTGGTCCTGGTGCTGGCCGAGCGGGCCGAGATGCTCCATCGTGGGGAAGGCCTGTACCGCTCGGAGCGGTCCATGTTCCCCGAGCCTTCAGTGGTCCGCCTGTGCCGTTACGTCAAGGTCCCGTACCAGACCCGCGTCGCCCTCAATCGGGGAGCCGTATTCGCCCGCGACGGCCATCGCTGCCAGTACTGCGGAGCGGCGGCGGAGAACATCGACCACGTGGTGCCCCGCAGTCGCGGCGGCCCCCACACCTGGGAGAACGTGGTGGCCTCCTGCCGTTCTTGCAATTCGCGCAAGGAGGACCGCACCCCGCACGAGGCCGGCTTCGTACTGCGCAGCACTCCAACCCAGCCCCGCCAGCGGATGTGGGCCCTCATGGCCGGCGGCTCGGTCCGGCCCGACTGGGAGCAGTACCTGGGTGTCTCGGTCGCCCCGGCCATGTCCGCCTGACCGCCCGTCCACCTCGTCCTCCCGACGTCCCACCCCCCGCCGACCTGACGGCCTGGCAACCTGACCGGCATGGACTGGGACTTCCTCGAGTTGACCGGCAGCGCCGATGAGATCCACCAATGGCAGCCGGAGAGCTTCGCCCGGCGGGTGAGTCTGTGCCGGCCCACCGGCCCGGCGCTGGTTCTCGGCAGCACACAGCCGGAGTCCTCCATCGACGCGGCCCGCGCCGCCGGCTTGGGCCTCGAGGTGGTGCGCCGCCGCAGCGGCGGAGGAGCCGTGCTGGTGCGCCCGGGAGGGGTGCTGTGGGTGACCGTCGAACTGCCGGCTGGAGACGCCCTCTGGCAGGAGGACCTGGGCCGATCCTTCGCTTGGCTGGGTCAAGCCTGGGCGTTGGCGCTGGCTGCGGCCGGGGCCGAGGATCCGCTCGCCCACTCCGGTCCTCCGGTGCGCACCGAGTGGTCCTCCACGCTCTGCTTCGCGGGCATGGGGGCAGGGGAGGTGAAGGTGGCCGGGCGCAAGGCGGTCGGCCTGGCCCAGCGCCGCACCCGACAGGGGGCCAGTTTCCACTGTGCGGTCCTGCTCGAGTGGAATCCGCAGGAGATGGCCTCTCTGGCCATGGGGGGCCCGGAGTGGCTGGCCGAGGCCCTGGCCAACTTCGCCGGGCCCTGCGGGGTGGCGGGGGGCGCCCTACTCGGGGAGTTCCGACAGGTGCTGGCTACGCTTCGCCCGGACTGAGTGAGGGGGACGCCTTGAAGTTCGGGATCTTCTACGAGCACCAGCTGCCGCGGCCGTGGGAGGAGGATTCGGAGTACCGGCTGCTCCAGAACGCCTTGGAGCAGTGCGAACTGGCCGACCGCCTGGGCATCGAATACGTGTGGGAGGTCGAGCACCACTTCCTGGAGGAGTACAGCCACTCCTCGGCGCCGGAGGTGTTCCTGGGGGCGGTCTCGCAGCGGACCAAGCGGATGAAACTGGGTCACGGGATCGTCCAGACCCCGCCGCCGTTCAACCATCCCGCCCGCATAGCCGAGCGGGTCTCGACCCTGGATCTCATATCCGACGGTCGGGCCCAATTCGGCACCGGGGAGGCCGGTTCGGAAGCCGAGCTGGGCGGCTTTCTCATCGACCCAGCCGAAAAGCGCGCCATGTGGGAAGAGGGCCTCCGCGTGGCGGTGCGGTGCATGACCGAGGCGCCCTTCACCGGCCACGACGGGCGTTACGTCACCATGCCCCCCCGCAACGTGGTGCCCAAGCCTCGACAGAAGCCGCACCCGCCGATCTGGGTCGCCTGCAGTCGGCGCGACACCATCCACCTGGCCGCGCAGAAGGGGATCGGCGCCCTGACCTTCTCCTTCATCGACCCGGAGGAGGCTGTCCACTGGGTCACGGACTACTACCAGACCCTCGAAGACGAGGGCGTCCCCATCGGTGATGCCGTCAATCCCAACCTCGCCTGTGTCTCGACCTTCATGTGCGCTCCGACGGAGGAGGAGGCCATCGCCCGGGGCGTGGAGGGAGCCAACTTCTTCGGCTACTCCCTGGCCCACTACTACCTCTTCGGCCAGCACCGTCCGGGCCGGACCGACGTGTGGTCCGAGTTCCAGGCCCGCCGGGGGGAGCGGGGCTATGACCCGGAGGCCATTCGCCAGGCCTCGGCCAACCCCGAACGCCTGGGCGCCAAGGTGGTGGAACGGGGCAGCACCGGCCTGCGCGGAACCATCGGGACGCCGGACCAGATCCGCAGTTTCCTCAGGCGTTTCGAAGAGGCGGGGGTGGACCAGGTCATCTTCGTCTCCCAGGCCGGACGCAACCGCCACGAGCACATCATGGAAAGCCTGGAGCTCTTCGGTCGGGAGGTGCTCCCCGAGTTCATGGAGCGGGACGAGGCCGCCGAAAAGGCCAAGGCGGCCCGTCTGGCCCCGGTGATCGACAAGGCCATGGCCCGCAAGCCCGCCTCCGACCATCCTCCGCTGCCCTCTGAGGACTACAACTTCCCGGCCCTGCCCCGGGCGGCGGCCGAGCGGGCCGGTGCCGGCGAGTTCCTCTCGGCGATAGATGACATCGCCACCGAGAGGGCCCAGGGCCGGGCGGCGGAGCGGGGGCGGTTCGGGGGAATCCTGAGCGGGGGCAATTAACGAATCGAGGGTCGCGTCACTTAACCTGTGCCCATGACGACTGTGGGGGAAGAAGTACCGGTCGACTACTCCGCCGATGAGTTGCTGGCGTCGCACCGGGGGACGGAGCCGCTGATGGTCGGAGGGGTGCGCTGTCATGGCGGATTCGACCAGGACGGCAGCTACGTGCCTCCCCGGACGCTCAATCGGGTCCCGGCCATCAAGGCGTGGCAGGCCAAACGCCTGGCCATGACGGGCACGCCGATCCTCGACGTCCCGCTGGAGACCTGGCCTGAGCACTACCCCAACCTCGGCCAGGCCCGTTTCCTGCTCGAGCAGGGCGTGACCCAGCCGCTGGTGTCGACCCTCACCCGCATCGGCACGGTGGAAGGCTTCGGCGCCGCCATCCGCCACGTCCCCCTGCCCGATCTGCAGCGTTGCTTCGATGAGGACATTGACGGTACGGCCGTCGCCCATCTCGGCAAGGGCCTGTATGAGGCCCACGCCCGGGACGAGGCCGGCTTCGAGGACGCCGCCGGTCATCAGCAGATGTGGTTTGCCGCCCGGGACATCGCCTTTGAGGCGCCGGTGGACGAGGTGGCCGTCCAGGGGATCCTCGAGCGCATGGGCTTCGGGAACCGCGGCTCGGCCGACCCGGCCGAGGCCCGCCGCCAGGCCATAGCCGCCCGGGTCCTGCCCGCCGACATTCCCTACGACCTCGAGGCCGTCATCAACTTCATGGCCCGGGTCCTGCTCATCGAGATCTCGGCCTTCCACACCTTCGCCTGGGCCGAGTCGCTGCTCAGCGATACCGCGCTGGTGTCCGGGGAGGGCGGTGCGGCCCGGATCGTGTCCTACATCCGCCAGGACGAGACGCCTCACGTTGAGTACCTGAAGACCGCCCTTTCCGAGATGCGGGATCGGACCTTCGTGGGCGAGTCTGGTCGGCGCCATGCCGGCGCCGACATGGTCGGCCCCCTGTGGGAGGCCGCCCTGGACCAGTCGCTGGGCGCCGGTCGCCAGCAGACCCTGGGCGCCCTGCTCAACGAGGTCACCTTCGCCCTAGCCGACCGGGCTGATGGTGCTGACATCCTCGAGCAGTTCCACGCCCTAGGCTCGGTCCGGCCTGGCCCCGACGGCGCCTGGACCAGGAGCACGGGCGAACCCCTGACCTATTGACCACCCGGCCCCGCCGGGTGTGTAGGCGGCGGTCTTCGGCTCTGGAAGCTTGAAGGCGTCCCCGCCGGCGTCGGTCTCCCGCCACGGCCTAAGTCCTCGGCTCGGGGCCGAAGGTTCTTTGGCGCGCCGGGCCGCGACGGGTCCGGTTTGTGCCATAGGTCACCTTCTGGCGGTGAAAAGACGACCGCAGGCGGTGTTCAGTGGTTGACCGGTGGGGGGATGGGGCGTAGGGTGGATCAAGGTGGTGCGAAAGGGAGGGACCCAGAGCACCGCTTGGAGCAGGGTGGTTTTGACCAGTGGCGAGCTTCTTCGGCCAGTACGAGCATTCAGTCGACCCCAAGGGACGACTGATCCTGCCGGCCAAGTTCAGGTCGCAGTTCGACGTCGGCGGCTCGGTGGGCTTCCTCAGCCAACACACCGAGGGCTGTCTGGCCCTCTACACGCCGGACGAGTTCGACATCCGAATGGCCCAGATGCGGGAGTTGGCGCAGGCCGGCCCAGCCGAACGGAACATGGTCCGCTTCTGGTCTTCCGGGACGGCTCAGGTCGAGATCGACAAGCAGGGTCGCATGGCTCTGCCGAACAAGCTGCGGGAGTACGCCGAGCTGACTCCGGAAGGCCCCGTCCTGGTGGTCGGCGCCATCGAGCGGGTCGAGCTGTGGAATCCGGTCCGATGGGAGGAGAAGGTCGGTCCGGAAGAGGAGCGCCTGATCCAAGGAGGGGTGATCGCTTAGAGGAGTCGGCCTGGTCCCTGTGCAGCCTCTCGACCGGCAAGGTGGGAGTTCCCTACTCCGCCCGCTTCCATCTTGGCCAGCCGGGGAGACATCCGGCTGGCTCCGTGCCGGTCGAGAGGCTGCAGATGGACCAGGACTTCAGGCACGAGCCTGTCATGGTCAGGGAGGTCGTGGATCTCCTCGGGCCGCTGCCCCCGGGCTGGGTGATCGACGCCACCGTGGGCGGCGCCGGACACGCCGCGGCCGTGCTCGACGCCCACCCCCACCTCTCGGTGCTGGGCCTCGATCGGGACGGGGACGCGGTTGGGGCCGCCTCGGCGCGCCTGGCCAGCTACGGGCCCCGGGCCCAGGTGGTTCAGGCCCGGTTCGATTGTCTGGCTCTGGAAGCAGCGCGGATTCGGCAGGAGGCTGGGAGCGAAGTGGTGGGCGTTCTCTTCGACCTCGGCGTGAGTTCGGTGCAGATCGACCGGCCTGAGCGCGGCTTCTCGTATCGGGCGGCCGGCCCCCTCGACATGCGAATGGACCCGAGCTCCGGTCTGACCGCCGCGGACGTGGTCAACGACTACGGGGAGGCCGAACTGGCCGAGCTGTTCCGGGACAGTGGTGAGACCCGATGGGCGAGTCGGATGGCCCGGGCCATCGTGGCCGCCCGCCCGCTCGCGGACACCACCGCTCTGGCCGAGGTGGTGGCCGGCGCGGTTCCCGCCCCGGCCCGGCGCCGGGGTCATCCTGCC
The DNA here is from genome assembly GCA_035533195.1 of Acidimicrobiales bacterium. Classification (GTDB taxonomy): domain Bacteria; phylum Actinomycetota; class Acidimicrobiia; order Acidimicrobiales; family JAJPHE01; genus DAHUYE01. The sequence continues at coordinate 6,555 of DATLUK010000124.1, forward strand.
GCCCGGGTCTTCCAGGCCCTCCGCATCGAGGTCAACGCCGAACTCGAGGTCCTCTCGGCGGCCCTGGACCAGGTCCCGGCCGTTCTATGCCTGTCCGGGCGCTGCCTGGTGCTGGCCTACCACTCGGGCGAGGACCGTCTGGTGAAGGACCGCTTCCGCAGCTGGTCCGGGGGAGCCTGCACCTGTCCCCCCGCTCTGCCGTGTGCCTGCGGCGCCCCCCGGTTCGCCCGGCTGATCGGCCGGGGCGCCCGCCAGGCCGGCGCCGATGAGTTGGCGGCCAACCCCAGGGCATCAGCGGCCCGCCTGCGGGCGGTGGAGATGGTGCAGACCCCGGAGGATCAGCCGTGACGGCCACCCAGCTGCCCACCCGGGCCAGCGTTCAGTCCGCGGCTCTGGCCGCCCCGCGCCCGGTTCCGCGTCGCCAACCCCGGCCCACACCGCTGCGGGTGGTGGCTCCAGGGGAGCGGACCCCCCAGGCTCGTCTTCGCCGGCGCCGGCTCGTCGTCTTCGGGCTGGCGGCTCTGGCGGTGATCGGTCTGTTCGGTTTGGTAGCTGAGCACACCGTCCTGGCCCAGCAGCAGTTCCGCCTGGCCAGCCTGCAGGGCCAGGCCGCCACCGAGCAGGCCCGGAACCAGGCCCTCCAGCTCCAGGTCGCCCAACTCCAGTCCCCTTCCCGGATCGTCTCCGAAGCGCGCACCAAGCTGGGCATGGTCCCCCCGGCCGGCATCACCTATTTGGTCCCCGGGCAGAAAGGCGCCAAGGTCAAGGGCCAGGCGACGCCCACCCCGACCACCATCCTGACCACCCCCTCGAGCACAGCTGCATCGGCTAACTCCTCGGCGGCGGCCCCCGGACCAACCTCTCCCCTGTCCTCGCCGACCTCCTCGGCTCCGTGACGCCGCCGCCCCCCGTCGCCCCTCGGTCCCGGCCCGGGGGCGCCCGGCCCGGCTCACGCCGCCCGATGGCGGCGCCGGCCCGCTCCGGGCCGGTCGGTCGCGCCCAGGCCAGGCCGTCGGCGGTTCGCAGCGGGCACCGGCCCGGGCGGGGCCGGCGGGTCCCCGGGCTGGCCTCGGCCGGCCTGCCGATCCGGCGGCTGGGGGCGATGACCCTGGTCATCTGTGTCGTGTTCGTTGCCGTGGTGGCCCGGCTGGTGATGATCCAACAGGTCCACGGGGCCGGCTACGCCGCCTACGGTGTGTCCGAGCGCACCCGGGCCCTGAGCATCACGGCCGAGAGAGGCTCGATAGTCGACCGGAGCGGAAACGTGCTGGCCATGTCGGTCGCCCTCACGACCATCTACGCAGATCCCCACCAGGTGACCGATCCCCGGCTGGAGGCGTCGGAGCTGGCGCCGGTCCTCCAACTGCCCCAGTCCCAGCTGCAGGCCGAGTTGAGCACCGCCTCGGGCTTCGAGTACCTGGCTCATGCCGTCCCTGACGCTGAAGCCGCCGCGGTGGAAAAACTAAACCTCCCCGGCATCGCCACCGAGCCCGAGTCCAAGCGTTTCGATCCTGACGGCACCCTGGCCGCCTCGGTGCTCGGGGGAGTCGACTATGCGGGCGTGGGCTCCTCGGGTGTCGAGTACCAGTACAACGCCCGGCTGGCGGGCAAGCCCGGCCTACAACGTCTGCAGGAGGGCCTCGGTGGCCAGGCCATCCCCGGCACCTCCCAGGCGATCATTCCCGCCGTACCCGGCCAGAGCCTGGAACTGACCCTGGACAGCGCCATTCAGTACGAGACGGAGTCCGTTCTGGGCCAGGAGATCGTCTCCTCACACGCCATCGGCGGCACCGCCGTCATCATGCAGTCCAAGACCGGACAGATTCTGGCCATGGCCGATCTGGTGGCCGACGCCAAGAGCCCGACCGGCGTAGGCCCGGCTCCGTCCGACACCGCGGTCACCCGGGTGTACGAGCCCGGGTCGGTGATGAAGGGCGTCACCATGTCCGCCGCACTGCAGACCGGAGTGGTGGTGCCGAGTACCCGCTTCGTAGTGCCCTACAGCGTCAGCCTGGATGGATCTGTCATCCACGATGCCGAAGTGCACCCGGTGGAGTACTGGTCGATCCCCGACATCCTCGCCTATTCGTCCAACGTCGGCACCCTTCACGTGTCCCAGCTGCTCGGGACCTCCCGGCTGTACCAGTACATGCGCGCCTTCGGGTTGGGATCGAAGACGGCCCTGGACGCGCCGGGTGAGTCCCAGGGCATCCTTCCTCCGCCGAGCAACTGGTCAGGCACTTCCATCGGGACAATCCCGATCGGCCAGGGTGTGGCCGTGACCTCGATGCAGATGCTCGACGTCTACAACACCATCGCCAACGGCGGGAGGTACGTCGCGCCATCGCTGGTGAAGGGTTGGGTGAACCAGGCCGGAGTACTCAGCCCCAACCCGGCGCCTCCCGGTCATCGGGTGGTGACGGCCCAGACGGCCAGGCAGATGACGGCCATGCTCGTAGGGGTGGTCAAGTCCGGCACGGGAACGGAAGCCGCCATCAACGGCTATGACGTGGCGGGCAAGACCGGTACCGCCCAGAAGCCCAACCCCACCAGCGCCGGGTACCTGCCCGGGCAATTCATGGGCTCCTTCGTCGGCTTTGCCCCCGCCGAGGACCCTCAACTGACCGCCATCGTGGTGCTGGACCGGCCCACCCCGGTTTTCTACGGAGGCAGCGTGGCCGCACCCGTCTTCTCCCAGATCATGGCCTACGCCATGCGCAGCCTCCAGATCCCGCCGCCGGCTCACCGGGACCTGGGCTGGGACGTCCCGGTGGTGGACGCCAGCGCAGCGGCGGCGGGCAGTGACAATGGGCCGGCCCCGACGGCTCTGCCGGTCACCCCGCCGCCCCCTTCAGTCCGCCCCCGCGCCGGCTCGACCCGGCCCTGAGGCGGCGCCCCCGGTGCGCATGGACCGCCTGATCGAGGGCCTCGAAGTCATCGAGGAGGTGGGTGTGGCCAGTTCGGCCGAGGTCCTGGCCATAACCGAGGACTCCCGGCGGGTGCGGGCCGGGTCGCTCTATTGCTGCGTCACCGGCCTGGTCAGCGACGGCCACGACTATGCGGACGCGGCGGTCCGCTCGGGCGCCGTCGGTCTGCTGTGCGAGCGGAGGCTGGCTGTGTCCGTGCCCCAGGCCGTGGTTGCCTCGGTTCGACCGGCCATGGCGGAGGTGGCGGCTGCCTTTCACGGCCGGCCTTCGGAGCATCTGGCGGTGATTGGCGTGACCGGCACCAACGGCAAGACCACCGTCACCCATATGCTGCGCGCCGTGCTGGAAGCCCATGGTTGGCCAACCGGACTGTTCGGGACTTTGAGTGGGGCTCGCACCACCGCCTCGGCTCCCGAACTTCAGGAGGCGTTGGCCACTTCGGTCAGGGAAGGCTGTCGGGCGGTGGCGATGGAGGTCTCATCCCACGCCCTGACCCAGCATCGTGTCGACGCCGTTCGCTTCGCCGCGGCCGTGTTCACCAACCTGAGTCAGGACCATCTCGACTACCACGGCACCATGGAGGCGTATTTCGAGGCCAAGGCCGCCTTGTTCCGTTCGGGACGGGCCGCCGTATCGGTGATCAATATCTCCGGGCCGTGGGGCCGACGGCTGGCCTCGGTGGCCTCCGGTCAGGTGCTGACCTATTCCGCCGCCGATGCCCGGGAGGTGGAGTCGACTCTGGCCGGCAGCCGATTCCGGTGGCGTTCGCAACTGATCTCGCTTCCCATCGGGGGTCTGTTCAATATCGAGAATGCGCTGGCCGCCGCCACCACTGCCTCGGCCATCGGTGTGTCGGATGAGACGATCGCCTCCGGGCTCTCGGAGCTGCCTCCGGTCCGGGGCCGAATGGAGCGCATTGAAGCCGGCCAGCCCTTCGAGGCAGTGGTCGACTTCGCCCACACCCCCGAGGGTTTGGAACGCATCCTGGCCTCCGCCCGCCGGGGCCTGGAGGGGAGTGCGGGCCGGGTGGCGGTGGTCTTCGGCTGCGGTGGCAACCGGGACAGCTCCAAGCGGCCGCTGATGGGCGCCATCGCCTCCCGGATGGCTGATCTGGCCGTGATCACCAGCGATAACCCGCGGGAGGAGAATCCCCTCGAGATAATCGCCCAGATACGTTCGGGCATGGACGGTCCCGCCGAAGTGGTGGTCGATCCGGACCGAGCGTCAGCCATTGCCCTGGCGCTGGCTCGGGCAGGGCCCGGGGATGTGGTGATCGTGGCCGGGAAGGGCCACGAGCGCGGGCAGGAGACAGCCGGGGTGACCCGGCCCTTCGAGGACGCCGCCGTCGTGCGGGAACTGCTCGAGCAGCGGGGGGACGCCCGGTGATCGCCATCCTCCTGGCCGGCGGCATCTCCCTGCTGGTCTCCCTGCTAGCTGCTCCTCTGCTCATCCGCTGGCAGCACGTGCACGGAATCGGCCAGCAGATCAGGGAGGACGGCCCGCAGGGCCACATCACCCGGGCCGGTACCCCGACCATGGGCGGTATCGGGATCGTGACGGCGGTGGTGGTCGGGTATCTGTTGGCCCACCTGGGACTTCACGGTGTCCGCCTCAGCCTCGGGACAGTGGTGACGCGCTCGGGCATCCTGGCCGTGGCGGCGGTGGTCGGAGCCGGCACCATCGGCCTGCTCGATGACTGGATCAGCGTCAGCCGCAAGCGCAACCTCGGCCTCAACAAGCGCTGGAAGTTCGGGCTCCTCCTGTTGCTGGCCCTCGGCTACGGCATGGGCGCCCTTCACTGGTCGGGTATCAATACCCACCTTTCCTTCACCCGCTACGACTATCCAGGTATCGAGCTGGGTCAGTGGGGTTGGCTGCTCCTGGCCGCCCTGGTGATCACGGGGACCACCAATGCCGTCAACTTCACCGACGGCCTCGACGGCCTGGCGTCGGGGGCGGCCACTTTCGCCTTCTCCACCTTCGTCATCATCGGGTACTGGCAGTTCCGCCACTTCTCCATCTACGCCGTACACCATGGCCTGGATCTGGCCCTGGTGGCCGCCTCGCTGGCGGGGGCGTGCACCGGCTTTCTGTGGTGGAACGCCTCTCCGGCCCGGATCTTCATGGGCGACACCGGGGCCCTGGCCATCGGTGGGGGCCTGGCCGCCCTCTCCTTGGAGATGAACCTGCAGCTGTTGCTGCCGGTAGTGGCCGGACTCTTCGTGCTGGTCGGACTGTCGGTGGTGGTCCAGATCCTGAGCTTCCGGCTCTTCCACCGGCGCGTCTTCCGCATGGCCCCGCTGCATCACCACTTCGAACTCGGCGGTTGGCCGGAGACGACCGTCATCGTCCGGTTCTGGATCCTGGCTGGGATCTCGACCGCCGTCTCCCTCGGGATCTTCTACGCCGACTTCCTCCGCTTCGGCCGGCCCGGATGAGGGTGGCTCTCATCCTGGGACTGGGTGTGAGTGGGCGTTCCCTGGTCTCCACCCTCCAGCAACGCGGCTGGAGGGTGGATGTTGTCGATGACCGGCCGACGGACTCGACGCGGGAGTTTGCCGCCGGCGCCGGGGTGGTCCTGCACGAGGCGCCCAATCCGGCCCAACTGGCCGAGTTGGCGGCCAAGTCGGAGCTGGTGGTGGTGAGCCCCGGCGTTCCCCCGAGGCACCCGGTCTTCAGACTGCCCGGCGTTGAGCCCATCAGCGAGATCGAACTGGGCTCTCGTTGGGTCACGATTCCGATGGTTGCCGTCACCGGCACCAACGGAAAAACCACGGTGGTGACCATGGTGGCGGCCATGCTGGAGGCATCACACCGGCGCTCGCTGACCGCCGGGAACATCGGCCTGCCTCTGGTAGAGGCGGCCGGCCAGGAGGCGGATGTACTGGTGGTGGAAGTGTCCTCGTTCCAGCTGGCCCTCAGCTACAGCTTCCACCCGTCGGTGGCAGTCTGGCTCAACTTCGCACCCGACCATCTGGACTGGCACCCGGACCTCGACCACTACGCGGCCAGCAAGGCCCGCATCTGGGCCCGGCAGGGATCGGGCGACACCGTGGTGCTTAACGCCACCGACAGAATCGTCATGGCCGCCGCCTCCGGTGTACCGGCAGGTGTCCGCCAGGTGACCTTCGGCAGGCCGGACTCGGACTATCGCTGCGATTCGGGGTACCTGGTGGGACCGGACGGGCCCATCGTGGTCGTGAGCGAGATGCCCCGGTCGCTGCCCCATGATGTGGAAAATGCCCTAGCCGCCACGGCGGCGGCGGTCAGCGCCGGAGCGGACCTCGACGCCTGCCGGACCGTGCTGCGCAGTTTCGGCGCCCTTCCGCATCGGGTCGAGTTCGTGGCCGACATCGGCGGGGTCGGCTTCTACGATGACTCGAAAGCCACCACTCCGGCCTCGGTCCTGGCTGCGCTGGCCGGCTTCGATTCGGTGGTCCTCCTGGCCGGTGGACAGAACAAGGGCCTGGACCTGGGGGCTCTCCGGGCGGGGGCCGATCGGTTGCGGGCCGTGGTGGCCATCGGGGACGCCGCCGCCGAGGTCGAAGCGGCCCTGGGTGACCTCGCCCCGGTTAGTCGGGCCACCTCGATGGCCGCGGCCGTGGACTCCGCCGCCGCGTCCGCCCGACCTGGTGATGTCGTTCTGCTCTCCCCAGGCTGCACCTCTTTTGACTGGTACCGGTCTTACGCCGAACGCGGTGATGACTTCGCCCGGTGCGTGAAGCAGCTGGGAGAGCGTCGGTGACGGCCACCACCGGTGCCCGGCCCCTGCTCGGCCACGCCCGGACGCTGGTCGCGCGGCGTCCGTCGCGGCCGGCCGGTTCGATCACCCGCTCGCCCCGTCCTCCTATCTTCCTGGCTCTCCTGGGCCTCACCGCCACCCTGGACCTCATTGGGCTGGTGATGGTGTTGTCGGCCTCATCGGTGGAGGCTCTGAGCCAGCACCTTTCCTCCTGGTACTACTTTGAGCGCCAGGCCATGTGGGTCATCATGGGCGCCGGAATCATGGCGCTCACCCTGCGGGTGGACTACCACCGCTGGCGGCGTTACGCCGGCCTCTCCATGGCTGTTTCGATGATCCTGCTGTTGGCCGTCCTCGTCCCGCATGTCGGGGTGAGTGTCGGGGGCTCCAGCCGATGGCTCGGCTTCGGTCAGTTCCGACTGCAGCCCTCCGAGTTGGTCAAGCTGACCTTTGTCCTGTACCTGGCCGACGTCCTGGCCCGTCGCCGGGAGCGCACGGGAGAGGTGCGCAGCGTCCTGCGAGCCGTCGGGCTGGTCTTCGCCCCGGCTGCTCTGCTCATCTTCATCCAACCCGACATGGGCACGACCATGGTCCTCACCGCCATCGCCTTCGGGGTCCTGTGGGCTGCCGGGCTCCGGCTCAAGTCCCTGGCCAAGATGACTGCCCTGGGCATCAGCCTGGCTTTCCTGGCCGGCATGGCCGAGCCCTACCGGAAGGCGAGGCTCCTGTCCTTCCTCCACCCCTGGGCTGACCGGGCCACCAGCGGATATCAGGTGGTGCAATCGATGGTTGGGCTGGCCTCCGGTGGCCTGGTCGGGGTCGGACTGGGAGCCAGCAAGGCCAAGTGGGGGTTCTTGCCCAACGCCTATACGGACTTCATCTTTTCGGTGATCGGGGAGGAGTTGGGACTGCTGGGCAGCGTCACCGTGGTCCTACTCTTTGCCACCTTCGCTGTGGTCGGGTTGCGCTGCTCCCGTCGGGCGCCGGACACCTTCGGCGGGCTGCTGGCTGTCGGCATCGTGGCCTGGATCACCGTGCAGGCCGTGCTGAACATCGGTGCCGTGATCGGCCTGCTGCCCGTCACCGGAGTCCCCCTCCCCCTGGTGTCCTTCGGCGGCTCATCACTGGTGATCCTGATGGCTTCTATCGGTGTGCTGCTCAACATCGCCGCCCAGGGGCGTACGGTCCCCGCCGGGACCTCGGAGGCGGCGGGCTCCACCCGGTGAATCGCCCCTTCGCGGTGGTGGCCGGCGGCGGCACGGCGGGCCACGCCGTGCCTGCCCTGGCCGTGGCACAGGCCCTGGTGGAGCGGGGCCACCCGCCGGAGTCGATCCACTTCGTCGGCTCCGCCCGGGGCATGGAGGCCCGGCTGGTCCCCGCCGCCGGATTCCCCATAACCCTTCTGCCCGGACGGGGGATACCCAGACGGCTCAACCTGACCGCCCTCACCTCTGCTTTGGGCCTGGTGGCGGCGGTCGCTCGGGCCATCCTCCTGCTCGCCCGCCACCGCCCGGGGGTGGTCCTGGCCGTCGGCGGTTACTCCAGCCTTCCCTGCGCCCTGGCCGCCGTACTCCTCCGGGTGCCTCTGGTTCTCCAGGAGCAGAACTCCACTCCGGGCTCGTCCAACCGGCTGGTGGGTCGCTTCGCCCGGGCGGCGGCGGTGGCCTTTCCGGGGACCGATCTACCCCGGGCCGTGGTCACCGGCCGGCCCGTCCCGGCCGAGATCGAGGCGATCGACCGCACCCCAGCCGGGCGCCGGGCCGCCCGCAGGGGTCTCGGCCTGCCCGAGACCGGGGTGGTCATCGGGGTGAGCGGTGGGTCGCTCGGCGCCCTCAGCATCAACCGGGCCGTGGTGGAGCTGGCCGGGCGGTGGGCCGATCGGAGCGGGCTGGCCATCTATCACGTCATCGGCTCCAGGGATTTTGCCGACCTGGCCCGGCCCCGCTCCGGCCGGCTGGTCTACCTACCGGTGGAGTACGAGTCGCGGATGCCCCTTCTTCTCTTCGCCGCCGACGTGATGGTCGGTCGGTCCGGGGGATGGGTGGCCGAGCTGGCCGCCGCCGGGGTGCCTTCCGTGCTCGTGCCGCTCCCCAACGCCCCCGGGGATCATCAGACCGGCAACGCCCGGGCCATGGAGGAGGCCGGAGCGGCGGTCATGCTGGCCGACGCCGACTGCTCCGGCGCCGGCCTCGAAGCCGTTCTCGAGCCCATGTTGGCCGATCCGGACCGTCTGGGGGCCATGGCCGCCGCCGCCCGCAGTCTGGGCCGGCCCGGTGCCGCCGGGCGGGTGGCCGATCTGGTCGAGGCCCACGCCCG
>DATLUK010000125.1:0-2290 GCA_035533195.1 Acidimicrobiales bacterium
CACGCTCGGCGGACCGAAATCCCAACGATGTAGTTTCGCCATGACAGGCTTTTCGCGCCTTCTCGCGCAATTCCTGCATCGTGGCAAATATTTTCGCGGTCAACCCACCCTCACCCATGTGCGGAGGACGGGGCTAGCCGGAGTGGCAGTGGGCCCGGAGGCACGTCCGGCGGTTGCGGCCCCACCGCCGCCGGCGGTCGCTCCGGCATCGTCCCCGGCGGCGGCCATGGACGCCCCCGACCCCGACGTTCTATTGGCCGGCTCGACCTACTACGCCTACACGACGGGCACCACGTGGGGGAACCACATCGGGGTCCTGGAGTCCACCAGCCCCGATTCGGGGTACCACACCATCACCGGTAAAACCTACGGCTCCACCGCCGTCGGTCCGCTGCCGGCATGGGAGGAGAACAACACCCAGACATCACCCGGCGTTTTCTATTACGCCGGCCATTACGTCATGTTCTACGACGCCACCGACACCGCCGCCGGCTACAACTGCATATCGGTGGCCGTGTCGGCCACTCCGCAGGGACCGTTCGAGGACAACTCCACCGCTCCGCTCATCTGCCAGACCAACCTGGGCGGCTCGGTCGATCCTCAACCCTTCGTCGATCCCGCCACCGGTCAGGCCTGGGTGGACTGGAAGTCGAACGACGGGTCTGCCTCCGGCTCGGCGTACCTCTGGGCCGCTCGCCTGGGTTCGGATGGCACTTCGCTCGCCTCCTCACCGGTGCAGTTGCTGGCCCAGAACGAGGTCAGCTACCCGTGGGAGACGACCGTCGAGAACCCCGACATGGTCGATGTCGGAGGCACGTACTACCTGTTCTTTGCCGCCGGTAACTGGCAGTCGTCCAACTATTCCGAGGGTTACGCCGTCTGCTCGGGGCCGTCCGGTCCCTGCTCCCAGCCGGACAGCTCTCCGATCCTCACCTCCTACGGGTCGGTGGCCGGCCCGGGGGCGGGCAACGTCTTCACCGACACCTCGGGCCAGACGTGGATTTCCTACGCCGCCTGGACATCGGGATGCACGTCCTATCAGTGCGGAGGCAAGCGCCAGCTCTATGTGGGCCAGGTGAGCTTCGCGGCGCCGGCCCCGGCGGGGCCAGTGTGCAGCCGGACCCTGCCGGCGGGATCGGTGGTGGCCATGGCTGCCACGCCCAACGGCGGCGGCTACTGGATGGCGGATTCGGCCGGGGACATCGCCACCTGCGGTAATGCCGGCTATTTCGGATCGGCCGGAGGCGCACCCCTGGCCCGTCCCATCGTGGGCATGGCTGGCACCCCCGACGCCGGCGGCTACTGGCTGGTGGCTAGTGACGGAGGCATCTTCACCTACGGGGACGCGTCCTTCCACGGCTCGGCCGGGGCCATCCACCTGGCCCGCCCCATCGTGGGCATGGCCTCCACCCCTGAGGGTGGGGGCTACTGGCTGGTGGCCAGTGACGGGGGCATCTTCACCTACGGGGACGCGTCATTCCACGGCTCGGCCGGGGCCATCGCCCTGGCCCGCCCCATCGTGGGCATGGCCGCCACCCCCGACGGCGGGGGCTACTGGCTGGTGGCCTCCGATGGGGGCATCTTCACCTACGGGGACGCCCGCTTCTTCGGCTCGGCCGGCGCCGAGCAACTTGCCCGCCCGATAGTCGGAATGTCATCCATGCCCGACGCCGGCGGTTACCGCTTCTGCGCCTCGGACGGGGGGATCTTCACCTACGGGGACGCCGGCTTCTACGGGTCGGCGGCCTGAGCCGGACCTTCAGCCGGCGCCAGCCCGTGACCGGTGGTCGGCGGGCTCCCACCGCCGGGCCTCCGGGCGCCGGCCGCCGGTCAGTCCTCGGGGTCCCCGCCCTCCTTGTTGCCCCAGGAGTCCCAGTGCACGATGTGTTCGACCGGCGGGCGCTGAGCGGGCTTGAAATCGGTGCCTTTGGTGTAGGCGACGGGGAGCATGGCCACCTGGACCACGTCCTCGGGGATACCGAGCAGGCCGGCTGCCTCCTTCTCGAAGATGAGATGGAGGCTGGTGATTACCGACCCCAGACCCCGCGATCGCAGGGCGAGTTGGAAGCTCCACACGGCCGGGAAGATGGAGCCGCCCATGGCCGTCCACATCATGGCGGGGGCCCCTTCCGGGGGGCGCCCCTTGACGCAGGGGATGACCAGGACCGGGGCCTTTTCCATGTTGTCGGCCAGCCACAGGGCGGATTCGAGGACCCGGCCGGTCTGCTCCTGGCCGGGCTGGATGCCCTGGCGGGCGGCGTCCAGGTAGCCCCGCCCGCCCCGGCGGTAA
>DATLUK010000126.1:0-3962 GCA_035533195.1 Acidimicrobiales bacterium
CCCCAGGAGAGCCCGTCTTGCCTTACGCCTTTGCCTTTGACCACAAGCACCGCCGTCCGCCGATGGCTATGAAGGAGCTGCTCGGGGGCAAGGGAGCCAACCTGGCTGAGATGACCTCCGTGCTGGGCCTTCCGGTGCCCCCCGGATTCACCATATCGACCGAGGCCTGCCGGGCCTACATGGACTCGGGCTGGCCCGATGGACTGTCCGAGGAGGTCGCCAAGCACCGCCGGCGCCTGGAAAAGGCGATGGACAAGCGGCTTGGCGACCCGGCTGACCCTCTTCTGGTCAGCGTCCGCTCCGGCGCCGCCTTCTCCATGCCTGGGATGATGGACACGGTCCTCAACCTGGGCCTCAACGATGAGTCGGTGGAGGGACTGGCCAAGCAGACGAGCGATGAGCGCTTCGCCTATGACTCGTACCGTCGCTTCATCGCCATGTACGGGCGCATCGTCCTCGGCCTGGACGGCGGTCCGTTTGAGGAGTTGTTCGACGCGGCCAAGGAGCTGGCCGACACGCATTCCGACGCTGAGGTACCCATCGAGTTGCTGCGCTACCTGGTGCGGTCCTACAAGCAGATCGTCGAGCGCGAGACGGGCAAGCCCTTTCCCCAGGATCCCGACCAGCAGCTCCGGGGTGCAATCGAGGCGGTGTTCAGTTCCTGGAACTCGCCCCGCGCCATCGCCTATCGGAACCGGGAGCACATCGCCCACACCCTCGGTACGGCCGTCAACGTCCAGACCATGGTCTTCGGTAACCGGGATGAGAACTCCGGCACCGGGGTGGGCTTCACCCGGGATCCGTCCACCGGGGCCCAGGGCGCCTACGGCGACTTTCTGGTCAACGCCCAGGGCGAGGACGTGGTGGCCGGGATCCGGAACACCGAGCCCCTGTCCGCTCTCGAGACCCGATTCCCCAGGATCTACAAGGAGCTGATGGGGATCTTCGAGCGCCTGGAGCGGCACTACCGCGACATGTGCGACACCGAGTTCACCATCGATCAGGGCCGGCTGTGGATGCTGCAGACCCGGGTGGGCAAGCGCACCGGGGCGGCCGCCCTGCGCATGGCAGTGGAGATGACCAAGGACCGGAAGATCAAGCTCTCCCGGGAGGAGGCGGTCATGCGGGTGACGGGGGAGCACCTCGACCAGATCCTGCACCCCCAGTTCGCCTCCAGCGACACGAAGGTCCTGGCCAAGGGTTTGGGGGCGTCACCGGGGGCCGCGGTGGGCAGGGTCTACTTCACCGCCGACGGGGCGGCCACCGCGGCGGAGAGGGGCGAGAAGGTCATCCTGGTCCGCTCCGAGACCTCTCCCGAGGACGTCCACGGCATGATCGTCTCGGAGGGAATCCTGACCTCAAGGGGCGGGCTGGTCAGCCATGCCGCCGTTGTGGCCCGCGGATGGGGCAAGCCGGCCGTGGTGGGGGCAGAAGCGGTCCGGATCACCCGCAACACGTTCCGGGTGGGCGACACGGTGGTGAGCGAGGGCGACACCATCTCCATCGACGGGACCACCGGTCAGATCGTCCTGGGCGAGGTCGCCCTCTCCGCGGCCGAGCCAACCGAGGAGTTCCACACCATCCTGGGCTGGGCCGACGCCATCCGGGCGAGCAAGCTGGCCGTCCGGGCCAACGCCGACAATGGCGCCGATGCCGCCAATGCCCGCCAGTTCGGGGCCGAGGGCATCGGACTGTGCCGCACCGAGCACATGTTCCTGGCCGAGGACCGCCTGCCCATCGTCCGGCGGATGATCCTGGCCGAGGGCGAGGAGGAAGAGACCGCCGCCCTGGAGGAGCTGCGCAAGGCCCAGAAGTCCGACTTCGAAGCCATCCTCGAGGCCATGGACGGCCTGCCCGTAACCGTGCGGCTTTTGGACCCTCCCCTGCACGAGTTCCTACCCGGCACCGAGGAGCTGGCCCTCAAAGAGGCCACCACCGGCCTCACTGAAGAGGAGAGGAAGCTCTACGACGCCGCTCTTTCCTGGAAGGAGGCAAACCCCATGCTCGGCACCCGCGGGGTGCGCCTGGGAGTGCTCAAGCCCGGCCTCTACGCCATGCAGGTCCGGGCCCTCATGGAGGCGGCCGCCGCCCGGGTCAAGAAGGGCGGAACGCCGGTGGTGGAGGTGATGATCCCCCTGACCGTGACCCGGGAAGAGCTGGCCCTGGCCCGGTCCTGGGTGACCGACGCCATAGCCGCGGCCACCAAGGGGACCAAGGGCATCGACGTCACCATCGGGACCATGATCGAGACGCCGCGGGCCGCCTTGCGGGCCGATGAGATAGCTGAGGAGGCCGACTTCTTCTCTTTCGGGACCAACGACCTCACCCAGATGACCTTCGGCTTCAGCCGGGACGACGTCGAGGGCCGGATGATGACGGCCTATCTTGACGCCGGGCTTCTGCCCCGGAACCCGTTCGAGACCATCGATGTGGGTGGGGTGGGGGAACTGGTCCGCCTGGCGGCCAAGCGGGGCCGGGAGACCAAACCCGGTCTCAAGCTCGGGGTATGCGGGGAGCACGGGGGTGACCCGGAGTCGATCGCCCTGTTTGCCGCCGCCGGACTCGACTATGTGAGCTGCTCGCCCTTCCGGGTCCCCATCGCCCGGCTGGCCTCGGCCCAGGCTGTCCTCGGCGCCAAGCAGTACTCCACCGCCTGACCCGGCAGGCCCGGGGCCGGAGTACCTTCGGTACGTGGCGATCCTGGACGAGGACATCGCCCGGGTACGTTCCGAGACGGACTTCGTGGCCGTGGCCAGTGAGCACATGGCCGTGCGCCAGCAGGGCCGGCGCTGGGTGGGCTTGTGCCCCTTTCATTCGGAGAAGACCCCGTCCTTCTCCATCAACGCCGCCGAGGGTCTCTACTACTGCTTCGGATGCGGCGCCAAAGGCGACGTGATCAGCTTCGTGCGCGAGCTCGAGCACCTTGACTTCGTCGAGGCGGTGGAGCGGCTGGCCTCCCGGGCCGGGATCCAGCTCCGCCATGATCAGACGGCGGGAGGCCCCGACCGCCGCCGCCAGGGCGTATTGACGGCGGCCATGGAACAGGCGGTCGAGTACTACCACCAGCAGCTCCTTTCCGGCCCAGGATCGGGGGCCGCCCGGCGTTATCTGCGCGACCAACGCGGCTATGACGGCGACGTCGTGCGCCGGTTCAAGATCGGCTGGGCCCCGGATCAGTGGGACGCGCTGTACCGAGCGCTCAAACTGCCCGACGATGTGATGAAGGACACCGGCCTCGGCTACATCAATGACCGTGGTCGGCGGCGCGACGCCTTCAAGGCCCGCATCATGTTCCCGATCTTCGACTCCGGCGGCCGTCCGGTGGCCTTCGGTGGGCGGATCTTGCCCGACGCAGCTTATGAGGGACCGAAATACAAGAACTCGGCCGAGTCGGCCATCTACTCCAAGAACCGCGTCCTCTACGGCCTCAACTGGGCCAAGATCGGGATAGTCGACTCCGGGGAGGTGGTCGTCTGTGAGGGTTACACCGACGTCATCGGCATGTTCCTGGCCGGTGTCCCGAGGGCAGTGGCCACCTGTGGCACGGCCCTGGCCGACGGGCATTTTCGACTGCTCAAGAACTTCGCCCGTCGGGTGGTCCTGGCCTACGACGCCGACGCCGCCGGGCAGGCAGCCGCCGAGCGGTTCCACGCTTGGGAGCGCGAATACGAGATGGACATAACCGTGGCCGCCCTGCCCAGGGGTGCCGATCCCGGTGACGTCGCTCGTAGCGATCCGGATGGCCTGCGCCGGGCGGTCGAGCAGGCTCAGCCGTTCATGTTGTTCCGGGTCGAACGGGTTCTCGGGTCCCGGGACCTATCCAGTCCCGAAGGGAGGGCCCGGGCCGCCGAGGAGGCTCTGCTGGTCATATCCGAGCACCCTCATCAGTTGGTGCGGGATCAGTACGTGACCCTGGTGGCGGAGCGCTGTCGGGTGGAGGTGGGGGAGTTGCGTCGCATGAT
>DATLUK010000127.1:0-3328 GCA_035533195.1 Acidimicrobiales bacterium
TGATGGTGCCGCCGATGGGGACGATGGCGAAGGACAGGAAGGCGGGCACGGCCGAGAGATAGGGGGCCAGGCGGAAGATGCGCTTGTCCGCCCGATCGGGCAGCAGGTCCTCCTTGAAGAACAGCTTCGTCCCATCGGCCAACGACTGGAGAATCCCCCACGGACCGGCTCGGTCGGGACCGACCCGGTTCTGCATGTCGGAGATGATCTTGCGCTCGAACCAGATCATCATGAGCACGGACACGAGCAGGAAGACAAAAGCCAGGACCACCTTGATGATCACGGCCAGGGCGACGGCAAAGTTGATGCCGTGGACGAATAGCGGATCGCCCGCTGAGGCCAGGAACATCATCCTTCCCCCTGGACCGTCTCGAGCCGCACATCGGTGACGGACTGAGCCGAGTCGATGAGCCGGGATGCCCCGCCGTCGGGCTGGCTGAAGGGCATCCAGGCCGTCCCCCGGGGGATGCCGGAGTCGGCGGCGGCGGGCAGAACGAACGATCCACGCGGGGCGCTGATCCGGACCCGGTCACCCGAGCGCAGGCCCAGCCGGTCGAGGTCATAGGGATTCACCCGGATCCCCGCCGAGGCGGCCAGTCCGGCCAGCGAAGGCGAGTGGCGGATGGACACGGAGTGGTCGTAGAGCTTGCGGCCCGCCACCAGGCGCAGGCTGTAGGCGTCCAGGGGGGCGGGACTGCCGCCACCGCCACCGCCACCGGCCTCGGCGTCGGGCAGGGATAGGAGCGCCGGCGGCTGTCCCTCCGGTCGTGCCGCCCGCCGGCGGCGGGACGCGGCATCGGGCACCGGAGCCGTGGCCGTGGCCTTCACCCCGTGGACCGCCACGGCACCGATGCCCGGATCCGACATCGGGTCGATGGCGGCCGGGACGGCTGGGGTCGCCCCGGCGGTACCGGACGATCTAGAGCCGCTCAGGGGTGTCACGATTCCATCTCGGGCCGCGGCTGAGTTCAGCATCTCCTCGGTGATCCCGCCATGGGACACGGCCAGAGCCT
The DNA here is from genome assembly GCA_035533195.1 of Acidimicrobiales bacterium. Classification (GTDB taxonomy): domain Bacteria; phylum Actinomycetota; class Acidimicrobiia; order Acidimicrobiales; family JAJPHE01; genus DAHUYE01. The sequence goes on from DATLUK010000127.1 coordinate 1,014, forward strand.
CGATCTCGTCCCGGATCTCCTCCAGGGTGTCCATCTCCAGGTCGGAGCCGAGACGGGCGGCCAACTCCACCGCGATCATCCAGTCCGGCCAGGCCACACCTGGGGGCACGACCTTCTGGCCCAGCCGGGTCATCCGGCCTTCGAGATTGGTGGTCGTCCCCGGCCGCTCGGAGTAAACGGCGGCAGGTAGGACGACGTCGGCCTTCTGACTCGACTCGGTGAGGAAGGCGTCCACCGCCACGATGAAGCCGGCGCCGTCCAGGCCCTGCTCGGCCCGGCGGCGGTCGGGGAAATCCGCCATCGGATCGGCGCCCAGGAGCACCAGAGCCTGTATCCGCCCGTCGGCGGAGGCGTCGAGGATCCCGGAGGCGTCCATCCCCCGCTCGGCCGGCACCTGACCCCAGGCCCGGCCGAACCAGTCGCGGCCTTCCTCGAGCCCGACCCGCCCGGGCAGGATGCCCGGAGCCAGGCCCATGTCCAGCGCCCCCCTGACATTGCCCCGCCGCAGGGCGGACAGGAATCCGGCCCGAGGAAAGGCGGCGGCCAAGGCCAGGGCGGCCCGGGCCGGGGCGGTGTCCGATTCGGCCAGGGAGGGACGGCCCAGCACGACCACCACCCGCTCGGCTCTGGCCAGGATCCCACGGGCTGCAGCCAGGGACGCTCCCGACACTCCGGCTACATCGGCCTGCGCCCCGCCGGACGGGCCGGTCGCACCAGCCGAGGCGCCGGCGCCGGCGCCGGCGCCGGCGAGGGCACGGACGACGGTGGCGGCTTCACCAGGGCGGTGGGTGAGGCTGACGGCGGCATGGCGGGTCATGCCGGTGGCCACCTGGGTGATCTCGATAATCGGCAGCCGGCGCTCCACGGCCGCCTGGCGCAGGCGCAGATGCAGAACGGGCAACTCTTCTTTGAGGTCGGGACCGAGGAGGATGACGGCGTCGGCCCCGCAGGCCTCATTGATGGTGGCCTGGGGCAGACCCAGCACCAGCTCGGCGGGCAGGCCATCGCCCATCTGGGCGTCGACCGAGTCGGTCCCGATGACCGCCTTGGTCAACTTGGCCCAGACGTAGGCGTCCTCGTTGGCCAGGCGGGCCCCGCCCAGCACGGCCACGGCGGCGGGGCCGTGGAGCTTGCGCACCTCTTCGATGCCGGCGGCGGCCTTGGCCAGAGCGTCGCCCCAGGTCGTGGGGACCAACTGGCCGTCCTGTCGGACGAGGGGCTGGCTGAGGCGCTCTTCGCTGTTGACGGCTTCGAAGTCGAACCGGCCCCGGTCGCACATCCAGGATTGGTTGACCGGATCCGAGTCGATGCCCAGATAGCGGGTGATGCGGTTGGCCGAGGACTGCACCGAGACGACACAGCCGACCGAGCAGGTGGTGCAGGTGCTCTCCACCTGCTCCAGATCCCAGGGTCGGGCCCGGAAGCGGTAGGGCGAGGCGGTGAGGGCACCGACCGGGCAGATCTGCACGGTGTTGCCGCTGAAGTAGGAGGCGAAGGGAGCGTCCGGGTAGGTGTTCACCTCGAGCTGGTCGCCCCGGCCGATGAAGTCGATGAGCGGATCCCCCGCCAGCTCAGCAGCAAAGCGGGTGCAGCGCGCGCACTGGATGCAGCGTTCGCGGTCGAGGTAGACGAGCTCGCTGATGGCAATGGGCTTCTCGAAGTGACGCTTCTCCTCCAGGAACCGGCTTTCGCCCGGACCGAAGGAGATGGTCTGGTCCTGCAGCGGGCATTCCCCGCCCTTATCGCACACCGGGCAGTCGAGGGGGTGGTTGACGAGGAGGAACTCGAGCACGCCGTCCTGGGCCTTGCGCACTTTGTCGGACTGAGTCAGCACCTCCTGACCCTCCTCCACCGGGACGAAGCAGGCCGGCTGCAGGGCGAAGCCGCGCGGGCCCTTCACCTCCACCAGGCACATCCGGCACATTCCCACCGGCTTCATGCGCGGGTGGTAGCAAAAGCGAGGGATGTAGGTCCCGGCCCGCTCGGCGGCGGCTATGAGCAACTCGCCCTTACGAGCCTGCACCGGACGGCCGTCGACATTGATGGTGACGGAGTCGGCATCGGGCGGCGCTTCGGGCCGCTGGTAGTCGCGGGTGTCAGTCAAAGGGGCACCCGCCGTCCTTGATGTGGACCATGTACTCGTCCCGGAACATACCGATGCTGGAGACGATGGCCGGCGGAATGGAAGGACCCAGCGGGCAGATGGTGGTCTGTTGCGGCGGCCATTTGGACGGCCAGCTCACCTCGGGCGAGATGTTGTCGCAGACATCCAGGAGGACATCGAGATCATCCTCGTGCCCCGACCCGGCCTCGAT
>DATLUK010000128.1:0-22534 GCA_035533195.1 Acidimicrobiales bacterium
TGGCTCCGATGGGTACTTGCTCGAACGTGGGCAATATGCGCGAGCGCAGAAGCGAGTCGTAGCCGACCACGGTCTTGGGTTTGAGGTGTGTTGTTGTGGCCAACCAGCGCTCGCCCCACTCGCCCAGGTGGACTTCGCCTCGTGCTGGGTCGATCCAGGTCCCTTGCGCCTTTTCGGCCTCGGTGTGGGTGAGGAATTGCTCGGCGTCGACCTTGCGCCTGAAGCTTCGCGACAGTTCCCGTCCATCGGGCCCGCGGTAGCGCGCTCGCCACGTGAGCGTGCCGGCGCGAAGGCACGAGAGGGAGAGGACGACCCAGAAAGTCCTGCTTGGCCCCAGGTCGTCGAGGGGCGAGGAGTTCAAGACTGCCGCCTCGCGAAGCGGATCTTTCGGTCGGAGAGAGGTCTGCTCCGGCCAGGCGGATTCCCTCCGACAGCAGCATCGGACTGCTGGTCTACCCACGTGGCGATGTCCTCGGCGCGGTAGCGGATGTGGCGCCCGACTCGGAGGAAGGCCGGACCGCGCCCTTGGTATCTCCAGTTGGCGAGGGTCCCGGTCGGAACGCCGAGATAGGCGCTGACCTGTGGGGGAGCCATCAGGACGCTGAGGTGTGCAGGGTCGGCAGAAGCGACAGCCCCGCGTATGGTCGTCATGGCTTACTAGGCCGGTGGCTCGGCTGTTCTCGCGTGATGGACCGGGGCCGCCGGATCGGGTCCTCGCCCGGCCCACCATCGGGGACTCTGGCGACGGAGGGTGGCCCCTCGCTGACCTGCCAGACCGGTAAACGGCGCCCGCTGGGCGACCACTCAGCGCGGTTGCCTCTCGGGGCAACGGCTTGCTTCTCGGCATGGGCCAGCGTGGCCAATCGGCCGCTAGCCTGAGCGCCCGCCGTCGTCCCGCGGCACAACCGCGGCCCAACCCTCGGAGTCCCTGGGGCGTCGGCAGCCGGAAATGCCCTCTGATCAGGGCATTTACGGTCCCAGCCCCCGTAGCTCAGAGGATAGAGCGTCGGTTTCCTAATCTTCGACGGCCGATATTCCGACCTGCGGAAACGTCCAGAACTGGCGCTTGAGCAGGTGTTTCTCATCCCAATGGTTCACGCCGGATCACGCCATATCCGGAAGTCCCGCGGCCCCACCGCGGCCCAAGTGTGCTCATCGGATCGATCATATGCGCCGAACTTGGATGCTCCATGGTGGTTCACCGTCAGTGACGGCGTGATGAGGGCCGGGGACCTTGCCGAGGCGGCCCGGCTCGTCGTCCGCTACCACCAGGCTGTGGTCGATCTCGCATGGGATCGCGTTCGTGGGTTGGTGCAGGAAGCTGATGGATCCGAAGAGCGCTGAGTCTGAGCTGAGGTCGTCTGCCCAAACGACGTCTGCGTGGAGAGCGTGGTCTTCCCGACGATCGGGCGGTCGGGCGGCTGGCGTGATCCCTACAACGTGAAGGGCGCGCCCCTCAAGTGGAGCGAGCTGACGGCCACAATCCGCTGGAAGCGACGGCTCTGCACCGTGGACTTCCATCCGCTGGAAGGCAGTTCACCTGAAGCCGTAGCGGATCGCCTCGACTCGTCCTGCTTGGCTCAAGGTCCGGGCCGAACCCGCGGGGCGTGGGACACAGCGGCGTTCCGCAGCAGGGCTTCTTCGAGCAGCCTGCGGCGCTGGGCTCGGAGGGTCGGATCGTCGGGCGCCAGTCCGAAGATCGCCTCCTCGGCGCTGTCGGGTACCTGCTCGGCGTTGCTGACGCCGGCGGTGTCTCGATACGACTCGATCCTGGCGTAGAGGGCCAGGAGGTCCTGGGGGTCTGGCGAGCAGTTGCCCCGGGCGGCCCGGTGAGCCAGATGAACGCGAGCCCACGCCGGTAGCTCGGCACCGGCGGAGCGGACCGCTTCGGTGGTGGTGGCCACGCTGAGGTCTGCCAGTCGGCTAGCCAGTGCTCGGCGTTGTTGATCCTGGCCTGGTCGGTCTGAGCGCGGCCCGAGGGCCCACTCCCAGCGTCCCGGGCCACCGGGCGTCACACCCCAGCGGGCGAGGAAGACGGAGAGATCGGCGACTGTGGAGTCCCACTGCCGGGCAAGGTAAGGCAGGTCGCTGCGAGCTGGGAGGCGGACGAGGACCGCGGCAGGCAGTGTCCGAGCGGCGGTGCGCGCCACCTGGCGGGCCCGCAGCTCCGTGGCCGCCACCAAGGCTGGCTCGGACCCGTCAGCCCCGGTGGCGGCCGCGTGGAGGTCCGCCAGGCTCCGGCCGGCCCGCACGATGGCCGCCCTGGGGGCTTCAGGGTCGATGTCGACGGCGGCCCGCTCGGGTCCCGAGGCCGAGAGGCGGTGGCCGACGGTGGCCCGCAGGGGCGGAGGTGGCGCCTTGGGCAGGTGCTCGCCGTCGAGGGGGTCCACTGACCGGGTCAGGTACAGGTGGTTGGCCACCCGGCCCCGGGTGATGTCCACGTAGGCCTCGGAGCGGCTGGCGTTCTCGTCGATGCGGCTGGTGGACTCGACGAACGTCGCCCCCTGGATGGCATAGCTGGTCAGCGCGTAGGCGTGGTCGAGGCCGACGTCGCTGCGCCCACCCGGCCGGGTCGCCTCGTCGAAGAACTCCCGGGGGAGGTCAACCTCGCCAACCTCGTCGAAGGCGACCCGGATGGTGTCCTTCTCGTGGTTCCGATGTCGGTGGATATCGACCACCGTGCCCCGGGCGCCATTGCGGACGTAATCCTGTGGATAACCCTGTGGATACAGACTCCGGTCACCCCTGCGGGCTACGACCCGATCGCCGACGGAGAAGCGACGGTCTCGGGCGGCCACCACCTCCTCGGAGCCAACCTCCCCTGTCACCTGCAGCAGGTGATGGGCGAGGCGGTTGAGCTGAGCACGGGTGTGGTTGCGCCGGTCGACCATGGGATGCTCGTCACCGGCCTGTCGGGCGGTCCACCAACGCTCCAACAGGTCGAGGTACAGCTCGACCTCGTCGGTGACCACGTGAAGGTGCCCGGCCGCCTCCAGCTCACCCAGGGCGTCGGTAATCCGGCCCTCCCGGAGGGCGTCGGCGGCGGCCCGGTCGTGGGGATCCAGCACCCGATGCGAACGGCGCAGCTCGGGCGTTGCACCATCGGGGTCTTCGCAGAGGACTCTGAACATGCCCCCGGCACCCACGGCTCCGTGCTGGGCCGGGTCCCCGATGAGGCGCAGCGCCGCCCCGGTCTCCTCGGCCAGCCACAAGAGCCGGTCCAGGTCCCGGTCGGACACGGTGGAGGCTTCGTCCACGATCAGCACCGTCCGAGCATCGAGGGGACTGGAGGCGGGGTCGGAATGCGCCAGGTGCCAGGCCAGGGTCTCGGTGGGGATGCCGGCCTCGGTGCCGAGGTGGCGGGCGGCTTCTCCCTTCACGGCTGTGCCCAGCACCCGGTAGCCGGCCGCCGACCAGGCCGCCGCCGCGGCGCGCATGGCGGTGGTCTTGCCCGCCCCCGCCCGCCCGATGCCGCACTGGACCCGGTGCCCGCTGGTGGCGAAGGTGACGACCAGGTCCGCCTGCTCGGTCGTGAGATCGGGGGAACGGGACAGGCTCTCGGTCAGTACCGCGGCGGGGGTCATCGCGAGGCCAGCTGAGCGCCCGGCGCGGAACCGGGCGAGGATGCGTCCCTGGACGCCCAGCATCTCGGTGGTGGTGAAGAGGGCCTGGTTGCCGAACGCCTTGATGGGGGCGTCCTGATCGCAGACAAGCTCCACCACCCAGTCTGACGCCAGGAAGTCATCGGCCAGGTTGGCTACGGCGTCGGCGGGCAACAGGAGGGGCGCCTCGAGTCCTGAGGTGTCGGGGACGGCCAGATCGACCAAAGAGGCGATGACGTCGCCCCGAGTGAAGACCGAGGCGCCCGCGCACAAGCCGTCCGGGGCGGCCAGCCGGGCGAAGATCTCTTCCTGCTCCGGCATAGGGGAGGGTTGGCTGTTCCGGCCAACACACCGGGCCAGGTGGCGGGGCCCGAAGCCGAGGGCCCGGGCCCGGTCCCACCAGCTGGCCACCAGCTCCGCCGGGTCCGCCTGTCTCTTGGCGGGCCGGGTCCTGGTCACCATGCCCTGGAGCTCGCCGATTGTCGCCGTCCGCCCGATGAGCGCCTCCAGCTCAGCGACGGCCTCGTCGATCTCGTTCCTACGGCGGGAGAACTCGCGCAGCACCTCATCGGGGATGCCGTCTATCTCCCAGCCGCCCTTGCGTCCCCTCCGCCAACCCACGCCGAGGGCGGCGCTGAGCTGGTGGCGCATCTCGGCCGTGGCCAGGGCCGAGGCTTCCCCGGCGTGGCGATAAAGGAACCGGGCATCCAGGGCCCGGCGGGTGCCGTCGGGGTCGGCCACGGTGTTCGCCACGACGTTGTGGTGATGGGGGAAGGGATCCAGGGCCCGGCTGGTGAGGTGGCGGAAGGACGCCACCGTCCAGCCCCGGGTGCTGATCGGGGCGCCCTTGGCCCGAGTCATGGCCGCCGCGTATTCGAGATGGGCCAGTCCGCGATCGTTGCCGGCCTGGATCGCACCGAGGACAGCTGTTCTGGTGTCCCCGTCCCCCAGCAGGGCCAGGACCCCCAGTGACTTCTCGGTGGTCAGCGTGAGGTCGAAGCCCACCCGAACCGCGGGCGGTCGGCGGTGGCGGAGGTAGTCGACCAGGTCGGAGCGCTTGACCAGCCACTGGCCCTTCGTCCCGCGGTAGGCGACGAGGTAGGTCCGCGCCGGCTCCTCGCCGGCCGTACGCGCCTCCTCGATCTGCGCTCGGTTGTCCTCCCAGCGCTTGGCGAGCGACCTCATGTACTGGGCGCCCACCCCGGCCAGGCGAGCCGCCTCGGCCAGGCCGAGTTGGTCGTCCGGCCCACCGGCGGCGGCCACCGCATCGGGATCGGGTCCGGCGGCCCGTCCTGCCTCGCAGCGCCGCAGCTCGGCCTCACTGATCCAGCGTGTCCCGTCCGACTCGACGGTTGGCAACAGGTATGCGCCCTCCGCCTCCTGTGTCATCTCTGGATGCGCGGCGAATGTTAGAGCCAGACCCCGGACGGCCAGCGCCTCTCCTACCGCCACGAGTCGCTCGACCTCAGTGGGCTCGAGCTTTAGCGCCCTGGCCGCGTCGGCCACGTCATACAGCGGTTCGCCTTCGGTGTCCCAACGCGTCTGGGTTCCCCGAGAGAGGCTTTGGCGTCGCCCCGACGAGCCCTGGGCGGTGATGAGGCGGACGCCGGTGTGTGGGTCCCTCCCAGTCAGCACCCGGGCGAAGTCCCGGCTGTTGACCTTGCCGGCGAGGCTCATCTCGGCCGCCCCGTTCCCGAGCCACCGTCCCGGCTCGGCGTTGCCGTCGGCGTAGTAGCCCGACGGACCGGAGCCGGCAACCGCTGGCCGTCCCGTGGTCGGTACCGAGGGGGGTGGGGGGCCGTCCAGGTAGCGCACGATGTCGTCGACGACCTGGCCGACGCTTCGGCCCCCGGCCGAGCCCAGCGGGGTGATGGTGAACCTCACCGCGACGGCCTCCCGGCTTCCCGCAGGTGTCCCGGAGGGATACCTGCAAGGGTGTGTCCGAGGGATGGGCTCGGTCGGGATGAGGCTGGCGGGACGGTAGCGGGATGGCCGCTCCGGCTGGGTGGTGGTTCGGGATGGGTGCGCGGGACTCGGGTCATCGGCTGGGAGGGGACGAAGAGGGGCTGGGTGTCTGTCCGAGGCGCTCGAGGCGGGCGGCCATGCGCAGGTGGGGCGGGAGCGCACCGGCTGGGCTCGTGGCCTGACTGGCCGACCGCGTCGAGCTGGAGGGGCCCGCACCCCGGCCCAGGCCGAGCTGGCGGGACAGCTCCTCGGTCGGTATGCGTGCCGGGCTGGCCACCTGCCACAGCCTGGAACAGCGACGTAGCAGCATCACGGAGCTGGGCCCGATGAGGGGCGCCCAGCAGCGCTCGAGGAAGGGATGGTCGAGGGGAAAGCCCACCTGGCGCACCAGGCCCTCGGGGTGACGCACGGCGTGGAGCTCGAGAACCGCGGGTGTTTCGGTCATGTGGTGCTAGGCCGGTTGGACCCCCTCCATCTCGCGGGATATTCCGGGCTGAGCGGAACGGGACGGAAACGGGACGTCCCGTTCTCCGCCCGCGCGCGGGATACCACGGCCCGTGCCTCTGGGCTGCGAGCGGGGCGTCCCGGGATGAAAACGGGACACGAACGGGACGCCAGCGGGAATGGAAACGGGAACGTCCCGGGCTCCGATCACCCGGTGAGCCTGCATCCCGACCATCCGAGGCGACCATCCCTTTGCGTCCCGCAACAGAAAGTCCCGAACGGGACTCGAACCGGAACGCCGGAGGGAGCGCCAGGGGGAATGACCTCGCGGACCCTGCCCGTGCTCATCAAGCACGAGGAGGATCCGATGAAAGCAACCCTGACCGCCCTGGATAGCGAATGGACCGCCCTGGACCGATCACCCGCCAGCGCGCTGGCCCTGCGCCGGTGGGCCAGCACTCAACCGGCCCTGGCCGGCCTGGACAGCCTCGGTGCGGTCTTAGGAGGCCGGTGTCATTCGTAGGGCCACCCCGGAAACCTCAGTAAGCAGGGGTCACTCTCGGCATCCAGGATGGAGATCGGGGCACACGAGCGATCCTGTGCGGACGCCATTTTGGGGTCTCCCGCAGACACCCTGTTTAACATCGGCCACCTAGACCTAGAGCCAGCTGTCCCGGGCGCGGTCGGGGATACCGCCCGCCGGCGTCGTGGCCAGCTCCCCGGCGTGTACCCCGTCCAACAGGCGCTTGACCGCGGTCAGGATGTCAGGGACGGCCGCCCGGAGTTGGTCGGCGTCGGCGTCGGATACCTCGGAGGCATCCAGGCCGGCGTCTTCCAATAGGCCGGGGAGGTCGGACAACCGGTTTCCGACCCAGCCGATGGGATCGGCGCTCATCTGCTCCTCGAACTGGCGCCGGCCCGGTTCCCAGCCCCGGAAGCGCGGATGGTGGTGGGTCCGGTCGAAGCTGGCCGGAGGGCCTTCCACCGACTCGAGCAGGTCGGCCCGCCAGACAGGCCGGCCCACCTCGATGGGACGGGCGGCGTAGATCGAGCCCTCGGCCTCGCCCGCCTGGATGAGGCGGACCTCGAGGCGCACGCCGTGCTCGGGCCCCTCCTGGCCGGGGGAGGGCCGGGGATCGACGAAGTACAACTCACTCACGGCCACCCCGACGCGGTCAAATCCGAAGACGTAGAGCATGGCCCCAGTCTTACCCGCCGGCCCGGACCAGCGCGTGGCGGTTCTCGATCTCCAGCGTCGGGGCCGGGTCGGCCGGTGTGCAGCCGAGAACCTTTCCGTAGAAGGAGCATCTCGGTTCGCTGAAGCTTGGGTAAGCGGACCCGCCGCGTCGGGTTGGCCACCAGGAGCCCGGCGTGGACAGCGGCCTCCAGTACCTCGGCCAGGATGACGAAGCTTCGACGCACCGTGGACGGGGCTGAGCGAGTGGCCAGGTCGTCCACCCGCCGCTGGACCACTGCCGGGGTGATCTCACTGAGGGCATGATCACCGAGTGCCGGCAGTACGTCGTGGTTGAGGACCTGGCGGTCCCGGGCCCTGGTTGAGGGTCGATGGCCGGACCGAGTTGTCCACCACTGCTCGGTGAGGGCCGCCACCCGGCAGCGGGCAGCACGGGGGTCCACGAAGGCGTCCCCAGCTGTGTCCCCGGTGGCCTTGGCGATGGCGGCGCCGGCCTTCCTCCGACTGGTGAAGGTGCCCAGGGGACGAGGCGACGCCTGATGGATATCCGCGCCTGGTAGCGGCCAGAGGGCAGGCGCCGGATGCTGCCGAGGTCTGATCTCCACATCGGGCTCACCGGCGTCGCCCCGGGACGACCAGCCCCGGCCGCTCGGCCAGACTTGGACCATGGGCACCGGGCTTTGCATCTCGCCCTTCCGGCCGAGGACCAGGAGGCGGTCCGGCGCCTGATACTCGACGGGCTGGCCGAGCGCTGGAGCGGCCAGTTGGACGAAAGCCCCAACCCCGACCTGGCCGATCTGGCTTCCGCCCATCCGCACGGCCGGATCGTCGTCGGCCGGCTCGACGCCGAGATAGTCGCCACCGGGATCGTCAAGCCGGCCGGACCTGGCCTGGCCGAGATCGTCCGCATGTCCGTCGCCGCCGGCCACCGGCGCAGCGGCCACGGCCGGCAGATCCTCCAGGCCCTCCTGGCCGCCGCCCGAGAGGGCAGTGCCAGTCGAGTGGTTCTGGAGACTTGCGACTCCTGGGAGGGGGTCGTGAGCTTCTACTTGGCCGCCGAGTTCAGTATCAATCACTACCGGGACAGCCCCTGGTGTCGGGATGCCTACTTCGTTCTCGACCTTCCTCCCGGATAGGTGCCAATGGACGCCGCATCTCCCCGGCTGGTGCCCAAGCTAGACGTCTCCGACCTGGTCGCATCCCTCAGGTTCTATGTGGGCCTGGTCGGCTTCCGTGTGCTCTTCGAACGGACCGATGAGCGCTTCGCCTTCCTCGATTTGGAGGGCGCCCATCTCATGCTCCAAGAGGCGGCGGGACCGGGACGCCGGTTCCGAACCGCCGAGCTGGAGCGGCCGTATGGCCGCGGCATCAATCTGCAGATCCAGGCAGGTGATGTCGACCTGCTCGACCGGCGGATGCGTGCGGCTGGGGTCGAAGTCGTCGTCCCTCTCGAGGACCGCTCCTACGTCGCCGGAGACGAAGTCATCCGACTGCGCCAGTTCGTCGTCGCCGACCCCGATGGCTGCCTCCAGCGCCTCCGTGAGCCCCTCGGGCGACATCTACGAAGCCGCCATGTCCAACCCGACCCGGTTGGAGGCGGAATAATGAAGGATGAGGTCGCGCCGAGAGTGGACTTCCCGCGATTGGCCTCACGGCAGACGATGACAAGACCGAAACACGACCCGACCGGCTGGCGGACGTACCTGAGGGCCTTCCACGAGGAGCGTCCGGGAATCACCGAGGAGATCCTTGCTGCCTCGACGTCGGCAGGACAGAACTCCTACGGGTGGCTTCTGGAGCTCATACCGCAGGACGCCAACCTCCTCGACCTCGCCTGCGGCAGCGCGCCCCTGCTGAGGGCTGGATGGCGAGGTCGCTGGGTCGGCGCCGATCGATCTCCAGCCGAGCTCGATCGCGCCATTGCCAACGGTGGTCTCTCCGTCATCGTCGCCGATGCACTTGGCCTGCCGTTCGACGATCACTCCTTCGCGGCCGTCGCCTGCTCGATGGCCCTCATGTTGCTCGAACCCCTAGACGACTGTCTGGCCGAGGTGGCCCGTGTGCTCGTTCCCGGCGGGACTGTCGCCCTTCTCCTGCCCGGCGGCCCAATTCCACTCACTGGAGGAGATCTCAGGCGGTGGGGTCGCCTCTTCGTCGCGCTGCGCCGGACGCGCTTCGAATACCCCAACGACCGGGCCGTGCGCCAACTGGACGAGACCATGCGGAGACACGGACTGGAGATCCTGACCGACGACCGCCGCCGATTTGCCTACCCGGTTGCCAGCCGCGACGCGGCCAGTCGGTTCGTCGATTCGCTCTATCTCCCCGGGGTCCCGACCGCCAGGGCGCACGCCGCTCGACGCGTCGCCAACTCGTGGGTTGGGAGCGAGATAGGAATCCCTTTGCGCCGAGTCCTCCTGCGGGCAGCTGGCTGAGAACCGTGCGGGCATGGGTCAGTGGTGTCCCTGGCCCTGTCGTGTGCACCGACGGCATGGCCGGGGGGCCCGGACCATCGTTTCAACCCACTGGCCCGTCGTCGACCGCCACCAGTCACCGGAGGCCGGGGTCGGCCCGAGATCTGTGGCGACGGTCTGGGCTCTGGTCTGGCTCACGACGGGGCCGAGGTGGTTGTTGGTTGGTTGTGGCGTCAGGTGAAGTTTTGAATCTGGGTAGTCACCCAGGCCAGGCGATCCAGGGTGAGGAGGACGCCGAGCACCCCGAGGCCGCCCGCCGAGATGGCGGTTACGGCGTTGCCGTGGCGGCGGAGCCAGGCGAGCGGTCCGCTCAGGTGGTCGAAGAAGGCGGCTACAAGGAGGAATGGCAGTCCGAGACCGAGGCTGTACACGCCTAGCAACAGAGCTGCGCCGCCGGCGTGGCCCTGGGTACTGGACAGTGCCAGCACCGAGGCCAGGATCGGCCCGACACAGGGCGTCCACCCGAATGCGAAGGCGGCCCCGGCCACCGGGGCGGTCCACCGGCCGAACCGGGCTAGCCGGGGGTGCAGGCGCCACTCCCCGTAGATGCCCGGGGCTCGCAGGAACAGGCCACCGGCCAGGAACAGGGCCATGGCCACGATCAGGACTCCCGAGACCCGCGTGAGCAGGCCCTGTTGGTGGATCACAGCCCGCCCGACGGCGCTGGCCGACAGTCCGAGCAGGACGAAGACCGTGCCAAACCCGCCGACGAAGAGGGCCGTGTCGAAGGTCACCGCCCCCAGGCCCGGGCCGCGTCTGGTCCTGAGGCTGCCGCCAGACTCACCGGACATCGATCCGGCACCCACCAGGACCGGTTCGGCACTTCGCCGGGCCAGATCGAGTCCCCCGATCACCGAAAGATAGGCGGGCACCAAGGGCAGGACACAGGGGGAGGTGAAGGACGCGATGCCCCCTCCGAAGGCCACGGCCAGGCTGAAGATGGTCACGCTCACGGCTCAGCCAGGGACGCTCAGGCCATAGAAGTGGTGCAGCGCCCCGGCCAGGGTGGTGGCGTTATAGCCGCCTATGTGGTTGGTGATCAGCTGGCCCTGGGCGTTGAAAAAGGCCGTCATCGGCATGGACCCCGTCCCTCCCAGGGCCTGGTAGAGACCGTCGCCTTGAGAACCACCGACATCCTGGGCCACCGCCGTCACTGCTGCTGCAAGACCGTATTGCCGGGCGAAGGCCGCCCCGTTGCCGGTCTCGAGGGAGTTGACCTCCACGACGTCCACCTCGCCTCGCAGCGCTAGGGCATCGTGGGCGAAGACCGGTAACTCCGAGGCGCACACCGTGCACCAGGAGGCGAAGAAGTTGACCACCACAGGGCGGCCCCTGAAGCTGGCCAAGGCCACCTTCCCTGGTCCGCTCAACGCCGGCAGCACGAAGGCCGAAGGCTGGGTGTCATATCCACGACTCGAGCTCCGATTGCCAACCGCCAAGGCGATTACGGCAATGAGCGCCACGGCACCGACCCCGACGGCCACGGTGGCCCGACCCGGCCCCGATCGCCGCCGCCGACGGCTGGCCGTTATCGCCCCGGGGCGGCCCCGGGGCCTGGCCTGGCCCTTGGTAGGGCTGGGGGACTGGCGAGCAGCCGATCGAGCAGTGGCCTTTTTGTGTTTGGCTCCCATCGACTTCTCCTGTCGAGACACGATGCACGATCGGGCTAGGAACCCGCCTCGACCCGATTTGATTCCCCTGTGTCGCCCCATCTCGGAGTTGTCGGCTGGTGGCGAAATGGGTGGGCGGAATAGACGACGACCCAGACCGGGTTAGCCAGGACGTGGCCCAGGCTGTCTCACCCGAGATACCAACGTTGTACTGGCGCCCGGGCTGCTCCTACTGCTCCAGGCTGCGACACCGGCTGCACAAACTCGGAGTGCAGGTCACCGAGATCAACATCTGGGAGGATCCCGCTGCCGCCGAGCAGCTGCGCCGGATCACCGGGGGCAGCGAGACGGTGCCGACGGTGATGATCGGAGGTAAGAGTCTGGTCAACCCGACAGCCACCGCCGTGGTCGACCTACTCGAAGCCCGGCCGGTCCGCCCGGCCGCCAGGGAGCAAGCCAGACCGCGGGCGACCCGAAACCTCCTTCAGTGGGTGACCATCGGCGCCGTGATGGCGGCCAGCTTCATGGTGGACGGTTTCGGCAATCACGCCCTCAGCTGGGGCCTCGACGGGTTGGCCCTAGTTGTCTACGGCGCGTTCCGCCTCACGCGCGCATGACCCCGGCCCTGCCTCTGTTCCGGTGGATCGGCGCCTCCGGGCCTGGCTTGGTAACGCAGTTCGGGATCGTGGCCGGGCGCACCGAACACTGGGCTATGGGTCTCGGTGAGGAGTGACGATGGCAAAGAGCAAGCCTGGGGCGCCAGTGGAGTCGATGCCCCAGGGGGTTGGCATTCCCAAGTGTGGGAGCGGACCGTTGGAGCGGGCTCAGTGGGTATTGGGTGAGCTGGCGGGCCTCCTCCGTCGACGAGGTGGCCGATCGGACAAGTCCCCGACCGATGATGTCTCAGCGGAGCGGACATGAATCAGGCAGGGTCGCTTGGTATCAGCACCGCCGGCCTCCTTAGCCCGCCCCGACCACCGTGGACTCGACCAGGGCAGATCAGCACCCCAGAGCCCCTTTTGGGCTCGCCGTGGCGAGCGAAGGTTGTGTTCCGTGGCAGTCATGACCGCCCTGCCGTAATCTCCGGACATGCCAGAAGTACCCATCTCAACATCGGCTGACGACAGAGCCGTGAGCACGTAGTCCGCTGAATTCTCGCGTCAGCCCCCCAGTGAATCACCCTGCGGGCCATGTTCGGAGACGTGGGTGGCAACGGCTCGCAGTCGAGCCAGTGCCTCCGGCTCCACCGTGGGTGACCTCCGGGAGAGGGAGTGTTTGATCTCGAGATAGACCGAATGCTCCATCCCGCAGCGACGGCAACGCTCGAGGTGGGCTCGGACTTTCCGCGCGGTCAGGTCATCGACCTCGGCATCCAAATACCTCTGCAGCACAGCCAGTACCTGGACGCAATCCAACCCGCCCATCATGCGGCGTTCCAACCAACGTTTCATGCCTTTCTCCTTGGTGCCAACCCGGCTGCAGTCAGCCGGTCCCGGATCCTGGATCGTGCCCGGTGCAGCCGGCTCATCACGGTCCCGACGGGAATATCGAGAAGCCCGGCTGCTTCGGCGTAGCTGAGCCCGTCGATATCGACCAGCTCGACCACCCGGCGGTAACGAGGAGGTAGGTCATCCAGGCAGGCCACCACCACCTCATCGAACTGGTCCCCGGTCACCAGCTCTTCGGGGTTACCCAGGCCCGCGGATGGCTGCTCTTGAACCAGGCGGTCGGGAGTGTCCGGGTCCTCGAGCAGTACCGGCCGCCGACGGCGGCCCCGGTTGATTTCGGCGTTGCGCATTATCGTCAGTAGCCAAGCCCGGGGATAGGCGCCATCGAAGCGGTCGAGGGCCCGATAGGCGCGGACGAGCGTGTCTTGGACCAGGTCCTCGGCATCCTGGGAGTGACGTGTCAAGGAGATGGCCACACGCATGAGCACGTCGAGCTCGGGCACGACATAGGCGGCGAAGGCTGCCCTGCGCCTTTCGTCCCGCGCCGGGTCGGCCTGCTCCACGCTATGGGAACCCTGCCCGCTTATCCGACATTCCCGGAATATCCGGGCGGGCCCGCCGGGTTCCCTTGGCGGTGAGGTCGACAGAGCACCGACATATCCGTCGCACCGTCATGGCCTACCTCGATGGGCAGGCCACCGCGCCCGAGGCTATGACGGCTCGCCTTCATTTGGCCCAGTGTTGGGACTGCAGCCAAGACGCGGAGTGGACCAAGCTCATGAAGGCGGCACTGCGCCGGTGGGGCCTACGTAGGCCGGTAGAGCTTGCCACCCACCGCCTCCGCCTAATGGCCCGCCGACTCGGGGAGCACTCGTGACCCCGAGTAGCCCTATAGGGCACGGGTCCGACATAGCGGAATACGGCGTCGCCCCGATGGGCTCCCTTCCGGCGCCCCGTGCCTCCTGCGTTCCCGATACCGAAATGGAGCCCCACCCATCTCTCCTGATACCTATGCGCCGAAAGCCATGAGGCGTCGGTGCGCCTTCGCACTGGTAGTCGCCACGCTCGCCCTGGCCTCGGCTGGGTGTGGGCTCGGAGGCAACGGTGGCGTGGTAGGTCCACCCTCGGGGTCGCTGCCCGCCCACAGTCCCGGCCCAGGGCTCTCTGGTACCACCGTACCTCCCACCCTGCCATCGGGGCGATGAGACAGTGCAGAGCCCCGGTAGAAGATGACACCAGCCCCCGAGGTTCCGGGCCGGCGGCCCGAAGCTTCTCGTTATAGGCCTCTTGGCGCCATTGGCGTCTTCGACCGCCAAGTTGCACTCCTGTTTGTTTGTCCATTCCAGCTAGTGAGAAGGAGCTAACAGTAATGCTCAAGCCCCAGGCCCCGGCCCCGCCCTTGGATGTCGAGTTGGTAGGTGGCGGGCGGTGGAATTTGGCCGACCAGCAGCCAGATGCCTTTTCGATGCTGGTCTTCTATCGCGGTCTTCACTGTCCGGTGTGTAGCGGCTACGCCAAACAACTCGACTCCATGCTCGAGGACTTTGCCGCCGTCGGGGTGACGTCGGTGATTGCCATAAGCGGGGACACCGCCAAGCGGGCTCAAAGGAGCGTCGAGGAGTGGCGAATCGAGCATCTGTCCGTGGGCTACGGCCAGACGGTTGACTCGATGCGGGAGTGGGGCCTGTTCGTCAGCAAGGGCATCAAAGAGGGCGAGCCGGCTCTCTTCGGTGAGCCCGGCCTTTTCCTGATCCGCCCTGATGGCAATGTCTACGCCGAAGTGCTCAACTCCATGCCCTTCGCCCGACCCCGCTTCGATGAGCTCCTCGGCTCCATCGCCTGGGTCAACGAGCATGACTACCCAGCTAGGGGCGAGGCGTAGTGGACTCAGCCCTCGTCATCGGGAATGAACCACGGCTTCGGTGGATTTCTTGGCGGGGGAGATCGAGGAGTCGTGGTCGAGCTTGAAGCTATACACCTGCTCCTTCCCCGGAGCGACACCACCGTCCTG
Organism: Acidimicrobiales bacterium; assembly: GCA_035533195.1. Lineage (GTDB taxonomy): Bacteria > Actinomycetota > Acidimicrobiia > Acidimicrobiales > JAJPHE01 > DAHUYE01. The sequence goes on from DATLUK010000128.1 coordinate 14,750, forward strand.
GTCGAGGCGGTGGTCCTCACCATTGCTTTTGGCGGGGCCCTCTACGCGGTCCGCCGCCTGCCCGAGTGGCGCATCTTCGTGATCGGACTATGGGTCCTCACCTTGGCGGTAATTGCCTTCCGGGCCGCTCATTGAGGGTGGCTGCCCGACCAGGCAAGATACATTCGATCTCCGGCGGGGAAAATGAGCGTCCGCCTCGGGGGTGGCTGGGCCGCCACGCCGGTTGGGTCGCGCTGGGCTGTGCCGCCTGGGTGATCGACGCCATAGCCGCAGAAGTTGTGGCCAGCCTGTACGCGGATTCCCCCGTCCCCGCCTGGTCGGTACATCTATTCTCGCTGAGCTGGCCCCGGGCCGCGCGCGTCGTTTGGTGGCTGGGCGTGGCCACAGCGGCAGGGACGTTCCGATGGGCGCTCGGGGCCATGGGCATTCCTCAACATCGGATCGTGGTGGTGGCCAGCGTCTTGCCCTTCGTTGTCTTCGCCGGGGGCATCGCCACCGGAGCAGGTTGGTCGACTTGGCATTGATGCCAGAGCGGGACCGGACCAGGAATGGAAGACTCGCATCCTTCAGCGGGTTGCTGCCGGGTGACATCACTGACCGCCGCGGGCGTCCTCGTCAGCTCCACGCCATACCAAAGCGGAGGCGACGTCAAGGAGGGATGATCGCGTACAGAATCGCCGCTCATGCACCTGACCTGGCCAAGGGTCACCCCCGGCGCGCAAGCCCGGTAGGATGCCTTGTCGAGGGCCTGCTTCGAGTTCGATGGGAGGACCAGTTCGCCGTGGCCTTCGACACGTGCTCGGCTCGGACCACGACGAGACCCTTCCGGCTGCTCCGGCCAAGACGGCGCATCGTGCTCGATGTCTGGCCCCAAGCTCTGTTGAATGAGGATCAGCCGGGACATCCGGGACCTCGCCGATGCGGAAGGGGTACCCACCGAGGAAGCCCTCGAACTCGGTATGCATGCCAAACCGTTCGAACGCCGGGCTGCGGGCGCTGAGTCTTATATCAGCCGGCCATGGCCTCAACGGCGTGGACCATCGCCTGATGCAACCCAGGTCCCATTAGGCGTGTCCTCGCGCCTATGCTGGGTTCCTTTCCCAACCGAGCGCGGTGGCTTTCGTCTGCCCCAGCAAGGAGAGGCACTCGTTCGTGCGTCCGGATAATCTCACCCTGTCGGTGATCCGTCCCCGCCGACTGGCTGGTTCGGTCCTCGCATTCGCGCTGGCCGGTGCGGTCGTAGTGCCCCTAGCCCGCTCGGCGGCGGCTGACCAGTTGGCCAGCGCACGAGCCCAAGCCGCTCAGATCACCGCCCAACTTCAGGCCGATGGGGTTGAGTTGGACCGGACGGCCAGCCAGTTCGGCCAGGCGCAGCAGCACCTGGCCCAGCTCGACTCGGAGATCACCGGCATAGATGCCGCCATCGCCCGCAGCCAGAGTGAGGTGTCATCTACCAGAGCCAGACTGGTGGCGGTGGCGGTGAAGGCCTACGTGGACGGGGGCGCGTCGGCCATCTCGACCATATTGTCTTCCAACGTGGCCCAGGCCGGGGCCACCCAGGTATACGAATCCGCGGTGGGTAATGAACTGACCAACGTCGAGGACGGGTACCGCCTGGCCGAAGCTTCCCTCGCCTCCCAGCAGCAGCAGTTGCGCAGCACTCGCGCTCAGGCCCAGGGGGCCGTCGATGCGGCCGCCGCCGCTAGACAGGCGGCTCAGCGGGCCCAGGCTTCCCAGCAAGCCGAGCTCAGCCAGATGAACGGCCAGATAGCGGTATTGGTGCGCCGCCAGCAGCAGGCCGAACAGGATGCCGCCCACGCCGTTTTTTTGGCCCGGGTTCAGGCCGAACAAGCCGCCGCCTTGGCTCGCAGCCAAGCAGAACAACTGAGCCAGGCCAGTGGTCAATCCCCCTTCGGTGCGGGCTCTTCGGCCACGCCGCCGCCTGCTCCGGGTGGGGGAGCCCAGGAAGCCGTCCAGGCGGCCGAGAGCCAGGTGGGGGTCCCCTACCAATGGGGAGGCGAATCCCCTGGCCAGGGATTCGACTGCTCAGGATTGACGCAGTGGTCCTGGGCCCAAGCCGGTGTCAGCATCCCCAGGGTGGCTGCTGACCAGTACGACGCCATTCCCCATGTTCCCCTCAGTGACATCGAGCCCGGGGACCTGATCTTCTGGGATGACGGAACCAGCAGCATTCAACACGTCGCCATCTATATCGGCAACGGCAACGTGGTCACAGCTCCCGAAACCGGGGAGCGTATTCGTATCCAGCCGATCTGGAACAACGGGCTGGTGGGTGCCGGCCGGCCCTGAGCGATCGGCGCGCTGACCAGGACCCGACGTGGGCGCATCAGGAAGGGCCAGGTCCACCGGGTCCTCGACCGCGGGATTGGCCATCGATGTCGATGAGGTGGTCACGAAGAGGAATGGGCGTGGGGATCTGCACCTTGCGCAGCGAGGAACTGGGTAACTCGACTCATTTGCTCATAGACCAGGGAGTCCAGCCGTGCTGTGGTCATCGATCCAGTGCGGGTGGGCGATGTTGTGTCCTGGATGGCTTCCATCAATTCAACGATGTTTGTTGGCGTTTGGCGGTAACGCCCGGTTCAACATGATGGAGCGCTGGCTCAGGGACGTCGTCAGCCGACACGTCCGCTGGCCAGGTTCTCCAGAATAGCGGTGAGACTGGAAGACTCGCATCCTCCAGCGGGTTACTGCCGTGTGACATCACTGACCGACGCGGGCATCCTTGCCAGGTCCAGGGGGCCCCGAGAACGGAGCAAGCACCATGGCGGACTATGACCTGATCGTGGTCGGAGGGGGCGCCGGCGGGTTGGCCGCGGCGCGAGCCGGGGTCCGTCGTCGGGCCCGGACCCTGCTGGTACAACAAGGCCCACTCGGTGGTGACTGCACCTTTACCGGCTGTGTCCCCTCCAAGGCCCTGATCGAGGCGGCGGGACAAGGCAAGGACTTCGCGTCCGCCATGGCTGCCTTGCATCGGACCATCGACACCATTGCCGCCAGCGAGGACGACGCGGTGCTGAGCCGGGAGGGCGTAGAGGTACTCCACGGGTGGGCGCGCTTCCATGGACCGGGCGAACTCGACGTCGACGGCTCGAGGATCCGGGCCCCCCGGGTGATCCTCGCCACCGGAACCCGACCCGCCCTACCACCGATTCCAGGACTGGAGGGCATCGATTACCTCACCAACGAAAATGTCTTCGAGCTGAATGAGCGTCCCCGATCCCTGGCGGTGTTGGGTGGTGGGCCTATTGGTTGCGAGCTGGCCCAAGCCTTCGCCCGTCTCGGCACCCAGGTGAGTGTGCTCGAGGCCACCGAGCGGTTGATCACCAAGGAGGAGCCCGAGGCGTCAGATGTAGTGGCCAGCGCCCTAAGAGGCGATGGGGTCGATGTTCGCCTCGGCCAGAAGGTCGTTTCGGTTACCCCGAGAGAAGCCAAGGGAGCCGTTGGCCTTACTCTGGGATCCGGGGAGATGCTCGAGGCGGACCGACTGCTGGTGGCGGTGGGACGGAGCGCGCTAAGTGAGGACTTGAATTTGGCCTCGGCGGGGGTGCAGACCGAATGTGGCTTCATCAAGACCGATGATCACCTTGCGACCACCGCCAAGGGGATCTGGGCGGTTGGGGACGTGGCCGGCCGGTTGCAGTTCACCCACGCCGCGGATGAGATGGGACGCATAGCGGCCGCCAACGCCCTGTCCCGGCTCCCCCAGCGCCGCTTCCAGGCGGGGCGGATCCCATGGGTGACCTTCACCCGTCCTGAGGTGGCCCGCATCGGGGTCACCGAAGCCGAAGCCGCCGCCCAGGGCGGGATGGTCGCCTATCTGCCAATGACCGAGGTGGACCGGGCCATTGCCGCGGGTCAGACGGAAGGCTTCGTTAAGTTGATAGCCGGGCCCCGGCGGCTGGGCGGCCGGATCGGGGGCGGCCGCCTAATCGGGGCCACGGTGGTCGCCTCCCGGGGGGGTGAGCTCATCGGGGAAGCCGCCCTCGCCATGCGCACCCACATGTTGGTCGCTCGCCTGGCCCAGACGGTGCATCCCTATCCCACTTGGTCCATCGCCCTCCAGGCCGCCGCCGCCCAGTTCTTCATGGAAATCGGCGGCCGCCGGGCCCACCCGGCCGGCGGGAGCCCGAGAGGACACCAAGGTTGGAAACGATGAATGGGACGAGGTAATCGAGCAAGATCCGCGCCACCAACACCGGAGCGACATCGCCTCGAAGCAAGGGTCCACTCTGGTTTATGCCAACCAAGAGGGTGCCCACCACCAACGCGATGCCGACGGTACGTCCCAGGTTCGGTCGGTGCGCACAGACCGCCAGCGCCTCGGGCAACCGTTCCCACGTAGGCGGTACGCGAACCGCGGGTTTCGACCTCAGCCCCGCGGAACCACCTCGAGGCCCACGAGCGCCCAACTTCACGTCGGGATCTAACCCTCTGGGTCGTCTGGAGATTCCATAGCCGGTTCGGATGCCCAGGTGAGGCCGACGACAGGCAGTAGTCCATGGTCCGGGTACGGAACTGGAGTTCCAGATATTATCTGGCTGTCCTGATGCGATGGCCCCGTCCTCCAGCACCCTTGCCCGAACCCTCGCCGCTAAGCGGACGACGGCCCCGGGCAGCGGGGTCGTCCCGAAGGACGGAGACCTCCTGTCGGCGAGGGTTCGGCTCTTCCGGGTCCTCGGGGACCCGACCCGTCTACGGATCCTCGAACTTCTGTTGCAGGGTCCCCGCACCGTCTCGGAGCTGGTCGCCGCGACCGGGGTTCCTCAGCCCCGGGTGTCGACCCATTTGGCCTGTCTGCGCTGGTGCAAGTTCGTGGAGGCGTATCCCGAGGGCCGTCGGGTCACCTACTCGGCACGCGACCGTAAGGTTGCCAACCTGTTGAGGGTGGCCTCAGCGCTGGCCGGGCCCGACGTGGAGCACCTGGCATCCTGCCGGCGCATCGGCCCCGACTGGGTGTAGGTGTGACCAGGCCTGGCTTCCGGGAGCGTCGGGCGGTCGTTGTTGGCGTGGTCGTGATGGCCCTCTGTTGGGGGGGGATGCGCCTTGCTGGGAGCCGAAGCAGTGGATGCGTTCGCCTGGGCCGCGGGCCTCGGCGTGCCAGGCGCCCTCCTGGTGGCGGCGGGCGTGTGGTTCGTGATGCGGCGCCATCGGAGCCCGACCTGGCAGTCGGTCGGGACGCCCCGGGCCAGCCAGAGGGTCCACCAGGACGGAGAGGGAGGGGTCGCATGAGGCGAATGCGGATGGAGGAGCCATCCTTCGTTAGCGGATGTTCGCGCCTCTGTTCAAGCGAAGGCCGTGGTGTACTGCCTATCGGTAAAAGCAAACACCTTCCCCCAGAGTGGAAGGTGAGGTCTGCTCCCGACATGCTGCGCTCACAGCCCTCCGACCACCGGCGCGCCAACGGCGACGACGAAGGCGACGCCGATGACGAGCGCCAGGGCGACCACCGTCAGGACCGCGCCGGCCCGGGCGGTGAGCGCCCAGTGTCGCAGCCCGGTCGGGGTGAGTTGGTGGAGAGCGGAGACCGCCGCGCGGGCGAGGAACCCGGCGATGTCTTTGGCGAGCCCGGTCGACAGGCGGGTGGCAAAGGAGTTGGCGAGCACGATCGACACCGACGAGATCATGGCGATCATGGCCCAGGTGGGCTGGACGAGCCCAGTGACCGCGAGCGGCACGCCGATCCCGTTGAAGGCGAAGGCGATAGCGAGGTTCTGCCGGGTCTTCTTGAAGCTGCTGGCAGCGATCTCCCGGGCGTCGGCCACGGCGGTGAGGCGGTTGCCGACGAGGACGACATCGGCGGACTCGACGGCGATGTCGGTGCCGGCCCTCATGGCGATGCCGATGTCGGCCTGGGTGAGCGCAGGGGCGTCGTTGATGCCGTCGCCCACCATCACCACCCGGTGCCCTTGGCCTTGCAAGTCCCGGATGATCTGGGCCTTCTGGTCGGGGAGCATGCCGGCATGGACCGCGTCGATGCCGACCTCGGCCGCTACGGCTCGGGCGGTGGCGTGGTTGTCGCCGGTCACCATGATCGGGGTGATCCCCGCGGCCCGCAATCGTGCGACGGCCTCGGCCGCGTCGGATTTGATCGCATCGGCAATGCCGACCAGGCCAGTGAGCTTGCCGTCTCGGGTGACGGCGACGACGGTCTGGGCGGCCCCTCGCATCGCTTCGATGCGGTCGGCCAAGGGCGCGAGCTCGGCGCCGTGAGCAGCGAGCCATTCCGGCTTGCCGACGGCCACGCTCCCCCCGGCGACCTGCGCGGTGACGCCTTGGCCGGTGGTGGAGGAGAACCTGGAGGCGTCAGGGATCTCGAGGTCGTGACCCTCTGCGGCGGCGACCACGGCTCGGGCGAGGGGATGCTCGGAGGAGATCTCGACAGCTGCCGCGATCGCGAGCAGGTCGTCTTCGGTAGTGACGCCGGCGGCCACGATCTCCACGACGCTCGGCTTGCCGGCGGTGAGCGTGCCGGTCTTGTCGAGCACCGCGGTATCGATCTCGGAGAAGACCTGGAACGCCTCGCCCGAGCGCATCAAGATCCCTCGCTCGGCGGCCATACCTCCGCCGCGCATCATGGCGAGTGGCGTGGACATGCCCAAAGCGCACGGATAGCCCATCACCAGCGCGGCGAGCGCGGCGAAGATCCCCCGGGAGAGGTCGACCTGTCCGGTCGCCGCCCAGTCGCCGAGCGTCCAGATGAGAAGCGACAGCCCAGCCGCGACCAGAACGACGGGCACGAAGACCTTCAAGACCCGGTCGACGAGCACGATGATGCCGGGTTTGAGGGCGCGGGCTTCTTCGATGTGGCGGGCGACCTGGGCCAAGAAGGTGTCGTCGCCGACCTTGGTCACCTCGACCACGAGCACCCCGGCGGCGTTGACCGACCCGCCGATGACCTCGTCGCCGGCGGTCTTGTCGGCTGGTAGGGGCTCGCCGGTCACCATCGACTCGTCAATGGCCGAAACACCTGAGACCACCGTGCCGTCGAGGGGGACCCGCTCGCCGGGGCGGACCCGGATCTGCTCGCCGAGGGCGACCTCGCCGAGGGGCACCTCGACCTCGTGCCCGTCGCGGATCACCCTGGCCGTGTCGGGTTGCAGGTCGAGCAGGCGACGCACCGCGGCCGACGACGATGAGCGCACCAGCGAGGACACGTACCCAGACAGCAGGTGGTAGGTGGTGATGAACACCGCCACTGACAAGAAGTCCCCGGCTGGGAACACCTTGGGGGCGACGAACAGCCCGAGCAGCCCTCCGATCAGGCCGCCGAAGGCGCCGGCTTCGAGCAGCACATGCTGGTTGAAGATGCGCCGTCGGGCACTGGCGATGGCCATGGCGAGGATCGGGCGGGCCACCACAAAGATTATCGAGACGGCCACGCCGAGGATCAGCCACGGGCCGTAGGCAAAGAGGTGGCCGCCCCAGGTGACCGACAGGGGATGTCCGGTCACCCACACGTAGCTCATCAACCCGAGCGTCACGACGGTGAGGAGAAGGCCGACCTGGAAGCGGTCCCGCTCGGCGTGCAACTCAGCCCGCTCCTCCTCGAACAAGCCGACCTTTCGGGGGTCGCGCACCGAGTAGCCGATGGCACGCAGCGTGTCGACGATGGATTGCGGCCCGACGGCCTCGGGGTGGAAGGTGACCAGTCCCTCCTCGTGGGCCAACGACACCGAGACCGCGTCGACCCCCTCCAGGCGCCCGACGGCCTTCTCGATGGTCGAGACGCAGAAGCTGCAGTGCAGGTTGCCGAGCTTCACC
>DATLUK010000129.1:0-6348 GCA_035533195.1 Acidimicrobiales bacterium
CTCTAGCCGACCCTATTGCTGGCGAGCGCCCGGGGTATCCACTGCACGGCCCTGGCCTCGGGAACGGCTTCGACGACTGCGGCTTCGATCGCCGCACCAAGGTCCTGGCCGCTGGCCAGGGGTGTACTCGGGTCCATGAAGCCCTCGACTTCCACCAGGAGCGACCGGCCCATCCAACGGGCCCGAGCGTGGGCATGGTGGACACCAGGAACCGCCTCGGCGGCGGAAATGGCGGAGCTGACCACGTCCGGGCCCACCCCATCCATGAGGTGACCCAGCAGGTCTCCGGTCACCTCGTAGCCGACGTGGCAGATGAAGGCCGTGACCACCAGCCCGGCCACGGCGTCCGCCCAGCGCAGGCCAGAGGCCACCCCCACCAGGCCGAGGAGAGCACCGGCGGAGGACAGGGCGTCCAACCAGGAGTGCTGAGCGTCGGCAATGAGGGTGGCTGACTGAATGCGCCGCCCGATCCGGCCCTTGTAGCGGGCCACCACCTGGTTGCCGAGGATGCCGGCGGCCGCGGCCGCGATTCCATAGCCGACATGGGTCGTGCGGCCGTGCTCGAGGAGCTTGTGGATGCTCACGAACCCGGCGAAGACGGCGCTGGCCCAGATGACCAGGGCCACCCCCAGCCCGGCGATGTCCTCGGCCCGCTCCCATCCGTAGGGGTGGGTTGGGGTGCTCGACCGCTTCGAGAGACGGAAGCCGGCAAAGACCACCAGGGAGGTACTGACGTCGGAGAGGTTGTGCAGGGCATCGCCCAGCAGGCCCACGGATCCGGTCACGAGGGCCAGGGCCAGCTCCACCAGCCCGGTGAGGGCCAGGCCCAAGGCGGAGACGGCCACGGCCCGGTTGGCGTCCCGACGGTCGACCCGGTCGTTGAAGTGGCGAGCCGGCGGGAAGGGATCGGTCAGTTGTCCTTCAGCGAGTCCGTGCACGGCCGGCTCCTCTCGTTCTGGTCCCGGCCCGGGGGGCATTATTGGTTCCACGGGTCTCCATGAGGCCCTCGGCGTGGAAGAGCGCCTCTTCGACCAGACGGGCGATGTGGGCGTCGCTGGCGGCGTAGAACTTGCGATTGCCCTCCTGGCGGACCTTGACCAGGCGGGCCAGGCGGAGCTTGGCCAAGTGTTGGGAGACGGCGGGTGCCTGGGCCCCCAGGTGAGAGGCCAGCTCGTTGACCGAGTGCTCCCCGTGCAGTAGCGCCCAGAGGATGCGCAGCCGGGTGCCGTCGGCCAGGAGCTTGAGGGTGACCGCCGCCATGGCCACCTGCTCTTCGGAAGGGTCCTCGACTATCTGCGCAACCACGCAGGCAGTGTAATCGAGCCCCTTTCCTACGCGCTATCCGCGGCCATAACACCCATCACGCCGTCGACGGCCTCACAGTGCCGACCATGCCGCACCCGCCCCGACCGAGTTACCGGGCGGACTAGCGGTCACCTGCTCCCCCCTATCGGAGTGCCGGCCTTCAGCGGTCCCGACGCCAGAGTGCGAATGGGAGCCGAGATGATGATGATGTCGTACCCATCAGCTGTGGCGCCTGGCCGCGGATCGTGGCCAGCAGGTCGGCCAGGCCCGGGTTGACCATCACTTCTTGGCCGAGTCGGACCGTGGGCACCGTCTCGTCTCCATTGGCCACGGAGCGGACAAACGCCCGGGCATCGGGGTCTTGCCAGATGTCGATCGCCTCGTAGCGGACGCCCTGTCGGGCCAGCGCTCGGCGGAGGCGTCTGCAATAACCACATCCAGGCCGCCAGTAGACGGTGAGCTCGGGAACCGTCAACGGGGTGACTCGGCCAGGCGATCAATGACCCATTCGAGTCCAGCCAGGACGGTCTTGGGATCATCCAGGTGAACATAGTGTCCGCCGGTGGTGGCTGTTAGGCGGGCGCTGCGGGTCGAAAGCGAGGTGAGATCGTCCTGCATGGCAACCCACGCTGGGCGGAATCGGGCCATGGGCGAGCGTGACCCGGTCGAGGGATCGGCTGCAGTCACCACGGCCACGGGCAGAGAGCCGAGATGCCGGTTCCCGTTTCGCAGCTCGGCCAAATACGACGGCACGGCCAACAGCTCGGCTAACTGTGCCCGGCGGAAGGCCGAGGTGAGATACAGCGCTGCCTGCCTCCGCTGCTCGGCGGGGCTGTCGCCGCCCACCAGGCGAGCCATCGGTTTACGGCCCAGGCCGGTATCGACCAGCAGACGGCCGAGACTACGCGGAGCCGCCGCCATGGCCAGACCCAGTCCCACCTGGGCCGCTACGGCCCAGGAGCCAACCTCGGCTCGGATCCGGCCCAGCATCTCCTCATGGCTCGAGTCCACCAGCACCATCCCGGCCACTACTTCGGGATGGCGACGCTGGAACAGCCGGGCATAGATGCCCCCCAGCGAGTGGCCGATCAGAATCCAAGGGCCGGGCTCTCCAGTGGAGGCGATGGCGGCGGCCAGATCATCCGCCGCTGCCGAGGGGGACGGACGCAGCGGCCCGGGGTCGCTCCATCCCATCCCGGCCCGGTCGTAGGAGTAGACGTGGCCACAGCCGGCCATGTCCGAGACGATGCCGGACCAGCCGGTGGCCAGGCTGCCGGCGCCGGTCTCGATCATGATGGGGATGCCCGAGCCCCCGTGGTCGACCCAGTGAAGGCTTCGCCCGTCAACCGAGGTCCTCCGCCCCGGCGGCGGGTAACGGCGCCGGTCCCGGCGCTCGCCGAGACGCTGGTAACCGATCGCTCCGCTGACGATCAGGGCCACCAGAGCCTGTCTACGCCCTCGGCTTAGGCGTTCCCCAGAGTTCCCCATGCTTGAAGAGTACGGCGCCGACGCCCACCGGGCACCAAGGACGCTGAGAGTAGACGGGGCCACCTGGACGGCAGCGGGTCCATCACCGGGCGTTTCCAGACAGCAGACCCACCTGTCCATAACGACGACCCAGAAGTCCCCTTCCCCGGTCGGCACCCCGGGGTGTCGGCTTGACAACGACATGACCTCGATCGACGGCTCCGGGGGCGGACAGAAGGGACTTCGGGCGGACGCCTATCGGCGCCCGTCGTCGCTGCAGAAGATCGCCGTCCGGAATCCATCCCGACCTGCGCGGGTTCCACCTGGGTTCAGCCGCGGGTCCTGTCTGTCGTCTCGAACTGGCGGATGGCGGGTGCCCTGAGGACGTCGCGGAAAGGGATGTCCTTGTCGACTTCTGGCTCCTTGGGAAGGCCCAGGATGCGCTCTCCGATGATGTTGCGCTGGACTTGGTCGGTGCCCCCGCCGATGGACGTGAAGTAGGCATTGAGCTGCGAGTAGTTGTGTTCCGACGCCCGCGGCAGCTCGGGTCCGTCCAGGCTGGCTTCCATCCCGAGGATCAGACCCTCGAGGCGGGCGGCGGTATGCAGGATGCGGGACATGGCCAGCTTCCCGAGCGAGGCGGCGGGTGACGACGAGCCCTGCTGCAGCTCAGCCCGGGCCCGCACTCCGTTCCAGGTGTTCACCATGCGCAGGCAGTACAGGTGAGCGAGGCCCTGGCGCATTAGAGGATCCGATGGGGTGCCCCGGGAGCGAGCCAGGGCGACCAGCTCGGTATCCGGCATGCGGTAGCCCGCGGTCTCGGATAGCAGATCGGCCGCGCCCTGATCCGCCCCCGGGGAACCGTTACCGGCCGGCCGGGAGGGCCGCGCTCGGCTCCCGGTGCCTCCGAGCACCATCCGCTCGTACATGAGGGCCGTCTGGAGGACCCGCCAGCCGTCGTTGACCTCCCCGACGATGTTGGCGTGGGGCACCCGGGCGTCGGTGATGAACACCTCGTTGAACCGAGCGTCGCCGGTGGCCTGGCGGATCGGTCGGACCTCGATCCCAGGCTGCCTCATGGGCAGGTAGAAGAAGGTGATGCCGCGGTGCTTGGGAACGTCCCAGTTGGTGCGGGCGATCAGCATCCCGTAGTCCGCCTCTTGGGCACCCGAGGTCCAGATCTTCTGACCGTTCACCACCCACTCGTCACCGTCTCGATCTGCCCTCGTTTGCACGGCGGCTAGGTCGGATCCGGCTCCTGGCTCGCTGTAGAGCAGGCACATCGACAGCTCGCCCAGGAGCAGCCGGCGGAGGAACCGGTTCTTCATGTCGTCGCTGGCGAAGGCGAGGATGGTGTTAGCCCACAGGTTCGACGCGTCCTGGCCCGAACCTGGGGCCCCGGCCGCGGCGAACTCCTCGGCTACGACCCGACTCAGGCTCATGGGCAGGCCCCGGCCGTGCCATTCAGGAGACCAGCTGGGGGCGGCATAGCCGGCGTCGATGACCGCCTCCCTAAAGGCCGGATCACCTCTGGCGGCGAAGTTCAGCCCCAGCCACTCCCGCACCTGGGCCCGCATCAGGACAACCTCGGCTGACTCCTCGATGGGCTGGTCCACGGCGGTCAGCACCTCCTCCGGGCCTTTGGCGGCTCTCGTCGCTCCGGGTTCCACTCTTACAAGCGACACTCGGGACCGCCAGCCCAGGACCGGCCCGCAGGCTGCCATGGGGGCCATCCGTACATCGGTCGATCACCCATGACCGCACCCCAAGTCCAAAGATGCGGCTCTCGGTCGCTCGGCCACGAGCCAGTAATTCTGGTTATGGGGACCGATGTGGATGCTGGGGCTGTCTGGTTGGGGATGCGGGCACCGGACGGCGAAGACAATCGGCTGCTACCGGGCAGCTCCGGGGTCACCTCCGGAGCAGCCGCTCTCTTCGGGGGCTGTGGATCGTCGTGGCGATCGTCGCCGCCGCCGGCCTGGTTGACCAGCCGATCCTCTGGGCGAGCACCTACCTCGGCAAGCCGGCTGCGGCCGGTACCTCCGTCCAGCTCAAGGCCGACGTCCTCACGGCCGGTCGGACCCTGCCAACTGGAAGTCCGGGCCGAGATGGACGCCTTGATAGCGCTTCTCCACCTCACCGGTGGGCAACCACCGGGTGATGTTGGTGTAACCGTGCGGTAGCGGGACCACTGCTCCAGCTTGGCCTAAGGCGCTCACCATCGCCGGTGACGAAAACCTATTCCCGGACGTCCGGCTCGGATCATCAGGGGCGGTGGCTTCCGAGCCGTCCGCCATGGTCCTGCTACGGGCAGCTGGGAACTACCTCCGGTCCTGGGATGTCGGATCGAACCTCGGCGGCCGGCCGGGCGCCATGATGGGGTTATGGAGGAGGTTCTCGATCCGGAACTGGCCATCTGCGACCCGCACCACCACCTATGGGAGCACCCCGGCAGTCGGTACATGCTCGAGGAGCTGCAGGCCGACAGCCGCGACGGCCACCGGGTGGTATGCACCGTCTTTATCGAATGCATGTCTGGCTACCACACGGAGGGGCCGGTGCCGTTCCGGCCCGTGGGCGAGACGGAGTTCGTGGTGGCCGCCGACCCGGGCGGCTTCGTGGCCGGCATCGTAGGGTTCGCCGACCTGCGCGCCCCGGAGATCGAAGACGTGCTGGCCGCCCACGTGGAGGCGGGGGCGGGGCGCTTCCGCGGCGTCCGGCACGCCAGCGGCTGGGACGCCAGCCCGGCGATACGTCCCAGCCACACCGATCCGCCGCCCGACCTATTCGCCGACCCCGCCTTCCACCGGGGCCTGGACGCCCTGGAGCGGGCCGGCCTGGGCTTCGACGCCTGGCTCTACCACCCCCAGATCCCCCAGCTCACCGAACTGGCCAGGGCCCACCCCGGCCTGCCGATCGTCCTGGACCACCTGGGCGGGCCCCTCGGCATCGGCCCCTACCGGGGGCGGCGCGCCGAGGTGCTCGAGGCCTGGCGGGCGGCTCTCGACGGGTTGGCCGCCTGTCCGAACGTGGTCCTCAAGCTCGGCGGTATCGGCATGCCCATCTTCGGCATGGGCTGGCACCACGTCCCTGGTGGCGCCACGTCCGAGCAGCTGGCTGACGCGTGGGGCGCCGAGCTGCGCTGGTGTATCGAGCGCTTCGGCGTGGACCGGTGCATGTTCGAGTCGAACTTTCCCGTGGATCGGGCATCTTCCAGCTACCGGACCCTGTGGAACGCCTTCAAGAGGGTGGCCGCCGGGGCCGGCCCGGACGAGAAGGCGGCACTGTTCCACGACACCGCCCGGCGCTTCTACCGGGTCTGAGGCGCGGCGAGAGGGAAGCGCGCTAACTCCCATGTCGTCAGCGCCTAATGCGCAGTTCTTCGAGTTGCCGAGTGGCAGTGACTCGACTGACCCGAGCATCCTCGACCGACTTACCTGAAGGAGCGCCTCGAGTCAAGGGGGTCTTCGGCGTAGCCGAAGGCGATGAAAGTGGCTGGGGTGCCGCGATCGAACCCGCGCCAGGGCGCGCCGAAGCAGACCTCGACCGTGGCCGAGATCAAGGAGCAGTCAAGGC
>DATLUK010000130.1:0-27122 GCA_035533195.1 Acidimicrobiales bacterium
GGCTCTGAGCGGGCATCCCCTCACCATCTACGGGGACGGCACCCAGACCCGCAGCTTCTGCTACGTGGATGACGAGGTGGCCGGCATCCTGGCCCTGTTGGACTCGGACCTGGTGGGACCGGTGAACATCGGCAACCCGGATGAGTTCACCGTCTCGGAGCTGGCGGCGCTGGTGCTGGAGATCACCGGATCGTCCTCGGCCGTGGTGCACGAGCAGCTCCCGGTGGACGACCCCACCCAGCGCCGGCCCGACATCGCCCTGGCCCGGGCCGCGCTGGGCTGGGAACCCAAGGTGGCCCTGGCCGAGGGACTGGCCCGCACGGCCGAGTGGTTCCGGGCCCGCCTGGATGGCTGACGCCGTACCCACTGTGCCGCCTCCGGCGGCACGATCCGACGGCACGCCGGCGGCGCCAACCGTCGCCGCCGGGTCGGTGGCGGCCGTGGTCGTCAACTACAACGCCGCCCCCCATCTGGTCGCCTGTGTCCAGAGCCTGGTGGACGAGGGGGCCGGTCCCATCGTGGTGGTGGACAACGCCTCGGTGGACGCCTCCAGGGAGGTGCTGGCCGGCTCGGGCCTGCCGGCCCGGTTCCTGCCCGCCGGGCGCAACCTGGGCTACGGGGCCGGCGCCAACCTGGGTACGGGAGTGACCGAGTCGGAGCTGGTCCTGGTCTGCAATGCCGACGTGGTCCTCATGCCGGGAGTGGTCACGGCCCTGAGCCAGGCCCTGGAGGAGGACCCCCGCCGGGCCATAGCCGGGCCCCGGATCGAGGACATGGAGGGCCGGCTCTACCCCTCGGCCCGGACCTTCCCGGCCCTGGGTGATGCCGTGGGCCACGCCTTCCTGGGGATGATCGCACCGGGCAACCGCTGGTCGACCCGCTACAAGATGCTGGGCTGGGACCACGCCACCCGGACCGAGGTGGATTGGGTGTCCGGGGCCTGTTTCCTGGCCCGGAGGGACGCCCTGGGCCAGCTGGGTGGATTCGATGAGTCGTACTTCATGTACTCCGAGGACGTGGATCTCTGCTGGCGGGCGTGGAAGGCGGGCTGGAAAGTCGTGTACGAGCCGGCCGGCACCATCCGCCATGTCCAGGGCGCGTCCACGGACCACCACCCCTACCGGATGATTGCCGAGCACCACCGCGCCCTCCTCCGCTTCGCCTACCGGTCCAACCCGGGCTGGCGCCGGCTCCTCCTGCCGGTGGTGGCCGCCGGGCTGGGGGTGCGCACCCTCATGGCCTGGGCCCAGAGGTTGGGAGAGCAGTACCGGACCCGCCACTAGTCTTTCGCCCTCATGGCCAGGGGCTCAATCGGACGGAGGGTCGCGCGTGCCGCGGCCACAGGTGGGGGCCGGGCGTCGACGCGCCGGAACACCCCGTGGAGTTGGTGGGTGGTGATGGGTGTCATCGTCGTCCTCGGGGTCAGCCTGGTGACCTACTCGCGCCACGAGCGGCTGCACCCGGCTTCGGCCGCCACCGACACCACCCCGCCCACCCTGACCGCCGACTGGACCGAGGGAGTGGCCTTCGACCTGTGCGGGACCATCGCCCCACCGCTGGCGGCCAGCCCGTCCTCGGCCAGCATCGGCATCAAGACCTCGGGCAACGGCGTCATCAATCTCCAGCCCCTCACCAACGCCGATACCGGGCACCACGCCACCCTGGGCCGCTTCGCCGCCCACTATCCGGGCCTGACCCTCACCGCCTCCTCCATCAGGCTGCCGGGCGGAAAGCTCTACACCAATGGTCAGAGCTGCGGATCCCAGCCCGGTTACCTCCAGGTCAAGACCTGGTCGAACCCGACCTCGCAGAGCGGCAAGCTCTACTCGGGCGATCCCCGCCAGTTGCTGTTGGAGAACGGCCAGCTCATCACGGTGGCCTTCGTGCCCAAGGGGACCAGCATCCCCAAGCCCCCCGGGACGGTCGTAACCGGCGTCCTGACCGGCATGACGGCGGCCGCCACCAAGGGTTCCACCACGGCCACCACCGCCACCAACTCCCTCACCCCGGTGACCACGGCCACCACCACCGCCCCCCTCAGCACCTCGGCGCCCACCAGCACCACCATCGGCAAGACCACCACCTCCTCCCCATGAGGGCCGTGGTCCTGGTAGGTGGAGAGGGGACCCGACTGCGGCCCCTGACCTCGGCCGTGCCCAAGCAGATGCTGCCTGTGGCCGGCGTGCCGATGATCGAGCGGGTGCTGGCCCAGTTGGCCGCCCACGACATCGATGATGTCGTCCTCTCCCTCGGCTACCGGCCGGACGCCTTCCTCTCCGCCTACCCCGGAGGGAGGGCCGGAGGGGTGCGTCTCACCTATGCGGTGGAACCGGAACCGCGGGATACAGCCGGGGCGATTCGCTTCGCCGCTATGGAGGCGGGAATCACCGAGACCTTCCTGGTTGTCAACGGGGATGTCCTGACCGACCTCGACATAGCCGAACTGGTCGCCTTCCATCGGGAGCGGGGGGCGGCGGCCACCATCAGCCTGACCCCGGTGGACGACCCGTCTGCCTTCGGCGTGGTGCCGACCGACCCCGACGGAAAGGTCGAGGCTTTCATCGAGAAGCCGCCCCGGGACGAGGCCCCCACCAACCTCATCAACGCCGGCACCTACGTGCTCGAGCCCGGCGTGATCGACCTCATCGCCCCCGACGTGCGGGTGTCGGTGGAGAAGGTGACCTTCCCCCGCCTGGTGGAGGAGGGCTCCGTCTACGCCCTGGCCTCCAAGGAGTACTGGCTGGACACCGGCACCCCTTCCCTCTACATCCGGGCTGCCCTGGACATCCTGGCCGGCCGGCGCCGGTTCAGCGCCCCCATGCCGGAAGTGCTCGACCCGTCCGGCCGCCACATCTGGGCGGCCGCTTCGGCCTCGGTGGACGGGGAGGTAGAAGGACCCGCCCTCCTCGAGGACGGCGCCAGGGTTTCGGCGGGCGCCCGGGTCAGCGCCAGTCATCTCGGGGCCGGGGTCGTGATCGGGTGCAACGCCGTCGTGTCCGGTTCGGTGGTGCTGGCCGGGGCGGTGGTGGAGGACGGGGCCACCGTGGAGGACTCCGTGATCGGCCCGGCCGCCCACATCGGCCACGGGGCCCGGGTGGTGGACGTGAGCGTGGTCGGCCACGGCGCCTCGGTGGAGGCCGGGACCAGCCTGAGCGGGGCCCGCTACCCCGGGACATGAGGACCCTGGTGACGGGCGGGGCCGGCTTCATCGGGTCCAACCTGGTCGACCGGCTCCTGGCCGAGGGCCACCGCGTCGACGTGGTCGACGACCTGTCCACCGGCTCCCTGGCCAATCTGGCCGAGGCCCGGGCCGCCGGCGGGTTCAGCTTCCACCGGGTCGACATCCGCTCCCCCGAGCTGGGTGAGCTGTTCCTGCGCCGCCGGCCCGAAGTCGTCTTCCACCTGGCCGCCCAGGCCGACGTCCGGGTCTCGGTGGCCAGACCGGTCTTCGACGCCGAGGTGAACGTGCTGGGCAGCCTCAACGTCCTGGAGGCGGCCAGGGCCGCCGGGGCGGCCAAGGTGGTCTTCGCCTCCAGCGGGGGGACCATCTACGGGGACCCCGAGCCCAGCCAGCTACCGGTCAAGGAGACCCACCCCCGCCGGCCGCTCTCCCCCTACGGGGTGGCCAAGTCGGCGGTGGGGGACTACCTGACCGCCTACCGGGAGCTTCACGACCTGGAGTTCACCGCTCTGGCTCTGGCCAACGTCTACGGGCCCCGTCAGGATCCGAAGGGGGAGGCGGGAGTGGTGGCCATCTTCGCCGGGAACCTGCTGACGGGGCGGCCCTGCACCGTCTTCGGGGACGGCCGCCAGACCCGGGACTTCGTCTACGTGGACGACGTGGTGGATGCGTTCGCCCGGGCGGCCGAGAAGGGCGGGGGCCTGCTCCTCAACGTCGGCACCGGGGAGGAGACCTCGGTCCTCGCGCTCTACCAGGCCATGGCCACAGCCGCCGGGGTGGACGCCCCTCCTCAGAAGGCCGCGGCCCGCCCGGGGGAGCTGGCCCGGAACTGCCTGGACCCGGCCAAGGCCGCCATCCACCTGGGCTGGGTGCCCTGGACGACCGTGGAGGACGGGGTTGGCGGGGTGCTGGAATGGTTTGCCGCCGATCCGGACCGGCTGGCGGGCGACACCTAAGGCGACAGGTAGACCGAGGTCCCGGGCACCTCGGCCACCGGCCGGCCGGCCGGGGCCCGGCCGTGGTTCGAGCCGGGGGCGTAGAGGACGAGCAGGGCACCGCCGGCGGAGCCGGCTGGGGTGGTACGGCCGAACTGGGTCCCGAACAGGAACAGCCACGACCGATCCACGCTGACCGGGTGGCCGGAGTGGGACAGGTCCACCATCAACCCGGCCTGCCAGGGCCACCGATCGGCTGAGGCCAGGCGGAGGCGGAGCGGCTCCCCCGCGGCCAGCTGGGGGCGGAGCTGGGACCACAGGGCGTTCACCTGGGCCCCGGGGAGGCTGACGGCCGGGGGGTTGATGAAGCAGGCCGTCACCAGGGCCAGGCCGGCCGCCACCCCGACCCACTCCGGGGCGGCCCGGGGGGCGAGGGCGAGGATTAGGGCGAGCAGCACGAGCACGGCGGCGACCGAGGACCAGTCGGTCAGGTAGGAGAAGAGCGGACCGGTGACCCGGTCGGCGGAGGCGACTCCGGCCAGCACCCCCAGGCCGGCCATGGCCGCCAGCCAGGCGGCCTCGGGCCGCCCCCGGCGCCGGGCCACCCGCAACGTCAGCGCCACCAGTCCCAGGAAGAGGGCCAGCACCACCGCCGAAGCCGCCAGGCCCGGCGAAGCGGCGTCGAGGCGGCCCCGGAGCGGCGGCCACAGGGCGCCGCCGATGGCCTGGACGGCGTGGGCGAGGGTCTGGTGGGGGGGCGAGGAGGTGAAGAACCTCGCCAGCCGGGTCAGATTGCCCGGGTGGCCGGTGGCCTCCTGCACCAGGGGAGGCAGCCACAGGACCAGGCCCAGGACCGCCGAGCCAGCCAGCACCCGGGGCCAGCCGCCGCCCCCCCGGCCGGCGCCGCCTCCAGCCGCGCCCGCGGCGCCCGGGGCCACCCAGAGCCCAGCGGGGCCCCGGCCCACCCACAGGCCGGCGGCCAGGGCCACAGCCCCGACGCCGGCCACCAGCACGCCGGTGCCTACGTCGGTCTGGACCAGAAAGCTGCCCACCACCACGCCGGCCGGTAGGCCCCAGCGCCGGCCCCGGGCCAGGGCGGCGGCGCAGATCAGGAAAGTTCCGGTGGGCACGATGATGGCGACCGGGTTCCAGACCTGGGCCACCGTGGACGGGCCTATGGCGGCCAGCTCGAGCACACTCAAGGCCCCCGCCCAGCGGGCGGCCCGGGACCCGGCCAGGGCGCCGGCGGCCGCCACTGTCCCGACCGCGAACGCGCCGGCCAGCAGCACCGAAGCCACGGCCAGGCTGCGTTCGGTGCTGCCGAGCAACTTGTACGGAACGGCCAGCAGGTAGAAGTACAGCGGTCCGGGATGACTCCACCCGAAGCGCGAGTAGGGGCCGACCAGCTGGCGCAGGGAGGCGGCCCGGTCGGTGGACAGGAGGATCACGGCCTGGTCGCCCCAAGGCCCCTGAGTCACGAAGGCGGTCACCGCCGCCAGGACCAGGACGGGCAGGGCCACGAGGCCCACGGCCAGGCGGTCCAGGCGGCCACCCGGCCGCCCGATCACCCCGCCGCCCCGGAGGACCCCGCCGCCCCCGCCGCCGCCAGGGCGGCCTCGGCCAGACGGCGGGCGGCCTCCGGGCTGGACATGATGCTGGGGACGACCACGGCCCGCATTCCCTCCGCCTCCACCGCCCCGGCCAGGGCGGCGTCGGCCGGGTCGATGACCAGGGCGGCGGCCAGCGGGGCGTAGAGGCGGGCCACGCCGACCACCGAGGCCTCGTGCCCCAGCTCGGCCAGGAGCCGGTCGGCGGGGCCTTTGAGAGCGGCGCCGGCCACGATCGGGCTGATCGCCACCGTGTTTTCGCGCCGAGCGGTCACAGCCTCCCTGATGCCGGGGACGGCCAGCACCGGAGCGATGGACACGATGGGGTTGGACGGGCAGATGACGACCGCTTCGGCCGTGGCCAGCGCTTCGAGCACCCCGGGAGCGGGATGGGCTTCGTCCGCCCCCTGGAAGCGCACGGCGCTGACGGCTACCCCGTGCCTCCTGGCCACGAAGTAGTCCTGGAAGGAGATCTCCCCCTCGGCGATGGTCAGCACGGTCCGGACCGGGTCATCGGACATCGGCAGCAGGTTGAGTTCGAGGCCCCAGGCCCGGGCGATTTCCCCGCTGACCTCGGACAGGGTCGCACCCTCGGAGCGCCGCTGGGTCCGGTACAGATGGGTGGCCAGATCGAGGTCCCCGAGCCGGAACCAGGTCTGGCCGCCGTAGCGGTCCAGGGCCTGCATGGCCCGCCACGTTTCCCCGGTCAGCCCCCATCCGGTCTCGGCGTTGACGGCGCCGGCCAGGGTGTAGGTCACCGTGTCCAGATCGGGGCTGATGGCCAGGCCGTGCAGGACCAGGTCGTCCCCGGTGTTGACCACGGCCGTGATCTCCTCCGGGGGCCGGGCCAGCATGAGCCCGCTGAGCAGGCGGGCGGCGCCGACGCCGGCCCCGATGGTCGTGATCACGAGGCCGGAGGCTAAACGGCGCCACACCTGTGCAAGGCTCCCGCCGTGCGGGAATCGGACTCCCGGCTGGCTGTCGCCCTCGACGCCACGCCGCTCCTGGGGTTCCGCACGGGCGTGGGGGTCTTCTGCCAGTGGGCCCTCGACAGCCTGCGCCGCCGGGACGAGCTGGCCGTCAGCGCCTTCGCCATCAGCTGGCGACGGCGAAGGGGCATCTCCGACCACGTCCCCCCCGGCGTCCGGGTCATCGATACGCCCATGCCGGCCCGGCCTCTGCACCGGGCCTGGTCGATGGGGGGAGTCCCTCCCATCGAGTGGTTCACGGGAAGGCAGGCGGTGGTGCACGGGACGAATTTCGTCGTGCCGCCCACCCGCCGGGCCGCCCGGGTCATGACCGTTCACGACCTCACCTCGGTGCGCTTTCCGGAGCTCTGCGACGACTACACCCGCCGCTTCCCCCGGCTCGTCCGCCGAGCCCTGGACGAAGGGGCCTGGGTCCACACCCCGTCGGAGTTCGTGGCCGCCGAGGTGGTCGACCTGCTGGGCGCGCCCCCCGAGCGGGTCCGGGCCGTCCACCACGGCGTGCCGCCCCTCGAGGTCCCCGGCGCTCTGGCGGCCGGTACCCCCGCCGCCGAGTCCGACGCCCCTGAACCCGGTGCCTCTGACTCCGGTGCCGCCAAGGCCGGCGCCCGCCGCGGCGCCGGCGTGCCCGGGCCCTATGTCCTCGCCATCGGCACCATCGAGCCCCGCAAGGACCTGCCGACCCTGGTCCGGGCCTTCGACCTGGTGGCCGCCGAGGAGCCCGAACTGCGCCTGGTGGTGGCCGGCGCCGACGGCTGGGGGGTCCCCGCCTACGAGGAGGCGGTCGGTGCCTCCGCTCACGCCGGGCGCATCCTCCGCCTCGGTTATGTCGACTCCCGCCTGAGGAGCGACCTTCTCCGCCACGCCTCCCTCTATGCCTACCCGTCTCTCTACGAGGGCTTCGGACTCCCGCCCCTGGAGGCCATGCTGGCCGGCGTGCCCGTGCTGACGACCGACGCCGGGGCCCTGCCCGAAGTGGTCGGGGACGCCGCCGCCATGGTCCCGGTCGGTGATGTCGGCGCCATGGCTGCCGCCATGAGGCGCCTGCTCACCGACGATTCGGCCCGGGCCGCCCTGGTGGCCGCCGGCCGGGCCCGGGCCGCCTCCTACCGGTGGGAGGATTCGGCCGCCGGGTTGAGCGCCCTCTACGCCGACGCCGCCGCCGAGCGGGGGAGCAGGTGAGGGTCATGGTGGTGGCCGAGCAGCTGCGCCGACGGGTGCCCGGGGGCATCGGCACCTATGCCGCCGGACTGCTTTCCGGGCTGGGAGCGGTGGGTCACCCCGGGCTCGAAGTGATGCTCCTGGCCGGACGCCCGGGGAGGGGCCCCGACCCGCTGGCCCGGTGGGGGCTGCCCGTCGAGGCCGGCCCCTTGCCTGGGCGAGGCCTGGTGCGACTCTGGGACCACGGCCGGGGCCGGCCCCGCCGTCCCCACGATGTGCTCCACGCCGTTTCCCAGGCCTTCCCGGTCTCGGCCGCCCCCCTGTCGGTGATGGTCCACGACCTCAGCTACCGCCACCTCCCCGACGCCTTCCCGGCCCGGGGCCGGCGTTGGCACGAGGCCAGCCTGGCCCGGGTGATCGAGCGGGCGGCGGTGGTCATCGCCCCGTCCCGGCCCACCGCTGAGGACCTGGCCGCCGAGGGAGCCCGGCGGACCGAGGTCATCGAGCACGGGGCCGACCACCTGCCCCCGCCGGACGCTGAGGGCACTGCCGGTCTTCTCGACCGGCTCGGGATCGGGGGACCTTTTCTGCTGTCGGTGGGCACGGTGGAGCCCAGGAAGAACCTGAGCGGGGCCATGGCCGGCTACGCCCTGGCCCGGCCCCGGTTGCCCGAACCCTGGCCGTTGCTGGTGGTAGGCCCGACCGGTTGGGGGCCGGGAGTGGAGCCCGTCACGGGGGCGGTGATGGCCGGCGCCGTGGAGGACGGGGTGCTGGCCGGCCTCTACGCCTCGGCCCGCTGCCTTCTCTACGTGCCCCTTCTGGAGGGATTCGGCCTGCCCCCGGTGGAGGCGATGGCCCACGGCCTGCCCGTGGTGGCCAGCCCCATGCCCGGTCCGGGCGGGGCCGGCCTGGAGGTGGCCCCCGATGACCCGGAGGAGATCGCCCAGGCCGTGATGCTGGCGGCCACGGACGGTCCCATCCGGGACCAGCTCATCGAGAAGGGCCGCCGGCGCGCCGGCGGCCTCACCTGGGCCGCCGCGGCCCGGCGCCATCTCGAGGTGTGGGGCTCGCTGCCTTGATCCGCCTTTCCCTGGACGTCACAGCTGTCCCCGTCGATCCGCGCGGCGCCGGCCGCTACACCCTGGAGCTGGCCCGCGCCCTGAGCCGGCGCGAGGACATCGCCCTGACCCTGATCGCCCGCTCGGCCGACGCCGTACGCTGGTCGTCCCTGGCCCCGGCCGCTTCCGTCCTGGCCGCGGCGCCCGGTCCGCGTCCTCTGCGCCTGGCCTGGGAGCAGTGGGCCATGCCCGGCGTGCTCCGGCGCCAGCCCCTCGACGTCCATCACGGACCGCACTACACCATGCCCCAGCGGGCCCACCTTCCCATGGTGGTCACGGTCCACGACCTGACCTTCTTCGACCATCCCGACTGGCACGAGCGGTCCAAGGTGGCCTTCTTCCGCCGGGCCATCCGCCACGCCGCCGCCAAGGCCGATGTGCTGGTCTGTGTCAGTCACGCCACCGCCCGCCGGCTGGAGGACCTGCTCCACCCCCGGGCCCGGGTGGTGGTGGCGCCCCACGGTATCGACCACGCCCAGTTCCACCCCGGCCCGGCCCCCGGGAGCGCCGACCCCGCCGAGGACGTCGCTCTACTGGCCGGCGCCGGCATCACGCCTCCCTACGCGGCCTTCCTGGGCACGGTGGAGCCCAGGAAGGGCCTGGACCTCCTGGTGGCCGCCTTCGACCGGGTGGCCGAGGCCCACCCCGATCACCGCCTGGTGGTGGCTGGGGGGCGGGGCTGGGGGGCCGGCCCGGTGGAGTCGGCCATCTCGGCCATGGCCCATCCCTCCCGGCTGGTCCGCACCGGGTATCTGGCCGACGAGGTCGTGCCCGCCCTCCTCCGGCAGGCGTCGGTGGTCGTCTATCCGGCCCGGGCCGAGGGCTTCGGCCTACCGGTGGTGGAGGCCATGGCCTGTGGGACCCCGGTCATCACCACGGCCGGCTCGGTCATGGACGAGCTGGCCGACGGAGCGGCGGCCACCTTCCCGGCCGAGGATGTCCCCGCTCTGGCCCGTCTGATCGACGCCGCGCTGTCGAGGTCGGAGGGAGGGGCGCGGGAGGAGTCGATCCGCCGTGGCATGGAGGTGGCGTCCCGCTACACCTGGGCGGCCAGCGCCGAGGCCCACGTGGCGGCCTACCGCCTGGCCATGGGGGCGGCGGGGGGCTGACCCATCGGCCGGGCGGCGACATGGCCGGAGCGCAGCGGCCCTACCGGTAGGGTGACCCGGGTGCGGGCCTTGGTGACCGGGGCGAGCGGTTTCGTGGCCGGCTGGCTCCGATCACACCTCGAGAAGTGCGGGGACGACATCGTCCCCGTGGACGAGTCCATCGACATCGGGGACGGGCCCGCCCTGACCAGCAAGGTGGTCGAGTCGGCTCCCGACGTCATCTACCACCTGGCCGCCATCAGCCACGTGGGCCTGTCCTGGCAGGAGCCCAGGGAGACCTTCCGGGTCAACGCCGTCGGGACCCTCGAGCTCCTCCAGGCCGCCATGGCCTGCGCCGTCCCGCCCCGGGTGCTCCTGGTCGGATCGGCCGAAGTGTACGGGTCGGTGACCCCGGCCGACCTGCCGCTGACGGAGGCGGCCCCGCTGCGCCCGGTCAGCCCCTATGCGGCCAGCAAGGTGGCGGCCGAGTACCTGGGCCTGCAGGCCTATCTGGGCCACGGCCTGCCCGTCATCAGCATCCGGGCGTTCAATCACATCGGTCCGGGACAGCACGCCAACTTCGCCGTACCGGCTTTTGCCCGGCGGATCATCGAAGCCCAGGCCGGCGGACAGTCGTTCCTGCCCGTGGGAAACGTCAGTGCCCGGCGGGACTTCACGGATGTGCGCGACGTGGTCCGGGCCTACCGGCTCCTGGCCGAGCGGGGCCGGCCCGGTGAGGCCTACAACGTCTGCTCGGGCCACGACATCAGCATCGAGGAGGTGGCCCGGCGTCTGCTGGCCCTGGCCGGCGCCGACCTGGAGTTGCGGGTCGACCCCGAGCTGGTCCGGCCGGTCGAGGTGCCTGCCCTCCTCGGGGACGCGTCCAAGCTGGTGGCGGCCACCGGCTGGGAGCCGGAGTACGACCTGGACGAGACCCTGGCCGATGTCCTGGCCGACCTGCAGGCCCGCTCAGGGACGGCCTGAACCCAGGCTCAGGCCGGCGGCTTGGGTAGGCGATCCCGGACCGGACCGGGCAGCACCTCCCGCAGGGGGCCGAGGCGGCCGCTGATCTCGGTCTCGAGCTCCCGGCGGCGCACGGCCGCCTTCTGGTAGCGGATAACCCCGAGCCCGAGGATCACGTAGCCAGCGTCCCGGGCCAGCTTCGTCCATGGTGCCATCGGTCCTCCTCCCTGGTCTCGTCTGGTCTGGTCTCGTCCGGTCGGGGCCCGATCGGGCCGATGCCGGCGCCGGCCAAAGTACTCTCACCCGGCTCATGGATCCCGAAGCCCCGCCCGTGGTGGCCGTGGTGGTCACGGCCGACCCCGGGGCCTGGCTCGAAGACGCCCTGCGGGGCCTGGCCGACCAGGACTATCCGAACCTGTCGGTGCTCATCATCGACGCCGGCAGCACCGTGGACCCCACGCCCCGGGTGGCCGAGGTCCTCCCCGGGGCCTATGTCCGGCGCCTGGACCGGCCCTGTGGCTACGCGGCGGCGGCCAACGAGGCCATCACGGCGGTGGAGGGCGCCGCCTTTTTCCTGATGTGCCACGACGACGTCTGCCTCGACCCCGACGCCCTCCGCCTGCTGGTCGAGGAGGCCTTCCGCTCCAACGCCGGGGTGGTCGGCCCGAAGCTGGTGGCCTGGGAGGATCCCACCCGCATCCTGCAGGTGGGGATGAGCGCCGACAAGGGCGGCATCCCCGTGCCCCTGGCCCACCCCGGGGAGCTGGATCAGGAACAGCACGACTCGGTGAGGGATGTCTTCGTCGCTCCTGGGGGGGCCACCTTGATCCGGGTGGATCTCTTCAACGCCCTCGGAGGCTTCGACCCCGAGATGGTCCTCTTCGGGGAGGACCTCGACTTCTGCTGGCGGGCCCAGGTGGCCGGGGCCAGGGTGCTGGTGGCGCCGGCCGCCCGGGCCCGCCATCTGGCCGCCTCCTCCTCCGGCATGAGGCCGCTCCAGGAGCTGCCGGGGGTGCCGCCCGGGCCGGCCCGTCAGCTGGTTCTGCGGCGCCGCCACGAACTGCGGGCCGCTCTCAAGTGCTACGGCCGCTGGCATCTGCTCCGGGTCCTGCCCCAGCTCATCGCCCACTCCGTGGCCGAGGTGGTGGTCGGGATTTTCACCGGCCACCGGGATGCCGCCCGGGCCTCCGCCTCGGCCTGGACCTGGAACCTGCGGCGAGGCAAGGAATTGCGGGGCCGCCGCCGGGAGACCGCCACCCGCCGGACTCTTCCCGACCACGAAGTTCGTCTCCTCCAGGCCGCCGGTTCCGCCCGTCTGGCCGGCCTGGCCGAGGGCCTCTTCGCCCGGGCCTCCGCCCACGTTCCCCACCGGGGCCAGGAGGCCCTCTCCGGGGCGGCGGTGGGGGAGGACCGGCCCTGGTGGCCTGCCGCCGTTTGGGCGGGGGTAGCCCTCTTCCTACTCATCGGATCGCGCACCCTGATCAACTCCGGGCCGGTGCAGGTGGCCACCACCCTGCGCTTCGGCTCCCTCGGTCATCTCTTCGGGGCCTTCACCTCCAGCGTCACGCCGCTGGGCCTGGGCCAGGTGTCCCCGGCGCCGCTGGCGCTGGCCATTAGCGGCGTCATTTCGGCCGTGCTCGGCGCGTCCCCGGGTCTGGCCCGCACCGTCATGGTGGTGGGAACCCTGCCCTTGGGCGCTCTGGGCGCCTACCGCCTGGCCCTTCCCCTCGCTTCCCGCCGGGCCCGCCTGGTCGCCCCGGTCATATACCTGGCCCTGCCCCTGCCCTACGCCGCCTTCACGTGGGGGCGGTGGGGAGACCTGGTGGCCTTTGCCGCCGCCCCCTGGCTGCTCGGCCTCCTGGCCCGGGCCGGCCGTCTCGCCCCCTACGACTCGGCGCCGGGGCCGGCCTGGAGGAGATACCTGGCCCTGGGCGTGGTCATGGCCCTGGCCGGAGCATTCAGCCCCGCCATAGTCCCGGTGGTCCTCCTGGTCGGGGCCGGGCTGGTGATCGGGTCCCTGCTCAGTGGGCAGGCCGGCGCTTCGCTACGCAGCCTGGGCGCGGCCGGCGCCGGGGCCGTGGTCGCCTGGCTGTTGGCCTTTCCGTGGTCGGTCGCTCTGGTGTCCCCGGGGGCGGCCCTGGAAGCCGTGCTGGGGCTGGGCCCGGCCACCTCCCGGACCGCCGGTGTCGGTGCCCTGCTCGGCTTCGAACCGGCCCCCGGAGGCACCCACTGGGTGGGCTGGGCTCTCCTGGCCGGAATGGTCGTTCCCCTCTTCTTCGGGCGCGAGTGGCGCTTCGGCTGGGGCGCCCGCCTCTGGTCGGTCGGCCTGGTCTGCTGGGCGGTGGCCTGGGTTTCGGGCCGGGGCTGGTTGGGTCACTGGACGTTCTCACCGGGCGTGCTGCTGGCTCTGGCCGGGGCCGCCCTGACCCTTTCGGCCTGCATGGGTGTGGTCGCCTTCGAGCGGGACCTGGTCGGCTACGGCTTCGGCTGGCGCCAGGTCATATCCGTGCTGGGCGTGATTGGCGTCGGGCTGGGCATCCTGGGCGCCCTCGGGCATGCCGGAAGCGGACGGTGGGGGGCCCCCTCATCCGACTTCGATCCGGTCCTCTCCTCCCTCCCCGGCCATACCGCCGCCTCCGGATTCGACGAACTGTGGGTGGGGGATCCCCGGGGGGTGCCGGGCGCGTCTTATGAACTGGCCCCAGGGGTCGGCTACGCCATCACCTCCGGCGGGGGTCTGCCCACCCTGGCCTCGGACTGGCCCCCACCGGACCCCGGCCCGGCCCGGGCAGTGGCGAGCGCCCTGCGGCTGGCCGAGTCGGGCCGGACCGGCCTGGTCGGGCGGCCCCTCGCCCTGCTCGGCATCCGGTACCTATTCGTTCCCACCACCGACGCCCCCGGCGGACCGTCCCTGGGGCCGCCTCCGCTCCTGGTCCAGAGCCTGGGCGAGCAGCTCGACCTGCGCCCGGTGGCGGTCGACCCCTCGGTGCTGGTGTTCCAGAACGCCGACTGGCACAGCCCGGACCGACCCCCGGCGCCGGCGCCGGCCGGGGCCCAGCGGGCCGCCCAGCTCGGCCTCGAGACCCTTCTGTGGGCGCTGGCCGTCCTGAGCCTCCTCCTCACCCGGCGAGTCTGGCGTCGCTCCGCCCCCGTCCCCCCCGAGCCCGTCGATGCCGCCGGGGCTGAGCTATGAGCCGGAAGCCGGTGCTGACCTTCGTCAGCGTGGTGTTGGCCGCGATGGCGGTGGCCGGGTGGCGCCTGGATTCCGGAGCGGGATTCCCGGCCGCCGGAGCCCCGGCGGCCACCACGGTCCAGTCCTCGGCCGCCGATCAGGAGTGGTACTGCTCGGTGGCCACGGCGGTCTCCGGGGGCCAGGCGGCCGGGGAGATCGTCCTGGCCAACTCGGGACGCGACACCCTCACCGGCACGGTGACTGTTTACGGGAACCAGAGCCAAACGCCCGCCGTCCGGGCCTTCAGCCTGCCGCCGTGGTCCCGGGCGGTGTTGGGGGAACAGCCCGTGCTCACGGCCGCCTTCGCCGCCGCCACCGTTGTCTTTCACGGCGGGGGCGGTGCGGCCGAACAGGAGATCTCCGGTCCTCTGGGGGTGTCGGTGACGCCTTGCGCCAGTCGGCCCTCGGCCAACTGGTACTTCGCCACCGGAACCACCCAGCCCGGGGCCAGCCTGGTCCTGGCCCTGTTCAACCCGTTCCCCGAGAATGCCCTGGCCGACCTCAGCTTTGCCGACAGCCAGGGGCCCTCGGCGCCGGCAGAGTTCCAGGGCATATTCGTACCTTCCGGGGGCCTGGTGACCATCGACGTGGGCCAGCACGTGGTCCAGATCGACGACATCGCCGCCACCGTCAGAGTGAGGTCGGGCCGCCTGGTGGCCAGCGAGCTGCAGC
The DNA here is from genome assembly GCA_035533195.1 of Acidimicrobiales bacterium. Taxonomy (GTDB): domain Bacteria; phylum Actinomycetota; class Acidimicrobiia; order Acidimicrobiales; family JAJPHE01; genus DAHUYE01. The sequence goes on from DATLUK010000130.1 coordinate 14,944, forward strand.
TCGACGCCATACCCAGCCAAGCCGGCCTCAGCCTGGTACTGGGCGCCCCGGCACCGGCCGGGACCTGGTACCTGCCCGATGGGGTGGAGGCCAGCGGTGTCAGCGAGTCGTTGCACCTTTACAACCCCGCCGCCAGCGCGGCCGCGGTCAGCATCGATCTCAACCTGGCCCGGGGCCAGGCCGCACCCTTCCATCTGAGCGTGGCCGGGGGAACCGAGGCTGTGGTCGACCTGGCCCGCCAGACCCGCATTCCGCACGATGATCCATACGACATCGTGGTCAAGGCCCGGGGCGCGCCTCTGGTGGTGGAACGGACCGTCACGGCGGTGGCCCCCTCCACCCGCACCGGCACCGCCTCCATGCTCGGCGGCCCTACCCCGGTCCGCACCTGGCTGATGGGAGCCGGAGGGGCCAGCACCAGCCAGGACGAATGGATCGAAATCTTCGACCCCGGCCACCGGGCCGCCACTGTCACCCTGAGTTACCTGGCCGGAGGCTCCCATCCGGCCCTGAGCGGGTTGCGGAGGATCACCGTTCCGGCCGGGGGGCGCTCGGCCCTGCGGATGGGTGATCACATCCAGCTGGCCGACCTGTCCGTGCTGGTCTCCTCTACCGTCCCCGTGGTGGCCGAGCGCGACCTCTACCAGGTCGGAAGCATCGGGATCAGCACGTCCCTAGGGGAACCTCTTCATTAGCGGCGGGCACCCGGGTCCTTCGGACCACGCCCGCCGCCGTGCCCGGGGGCCCAACCCGGGCGGGCGTTACCGCAGTAGTCGGTGGGTACCCGGGACCCGAGTTAATTAGTCGGCGGGGCCCCAGGTGCCGGGGACGCCGGGGTCGAGGGGGGCGGTGTCGTCCCGGGCCGCACTTCCGTTGCCATTGCCTGCGCCCGAGAGGGGGCCGGCGTCGGTGGCCTCGGTGGTGCCGAAGTGGGGAACCTCGGACTCCTCGGGGTGGACCGGCTGGCCATAGCCCTCGTCCACCAGGCGGCCCACCTCGGCGCCGTCGATGGTCTCCATCTCGAGCAGGGCCGCGGCCACCTTGTCCAGGCCGGCCCGGTGCCGCTTCAGGTACTCGGTGGCCCTCTCCTCCTGCTCGCGCAGGATGCGGCCCACCTCCTCGTCGATGACGCGGCTGGTCTCGTCCGAGTAATCCCGGCTGTGCATCAGGTCCTCGCCCAGGAAGACCATGCCCTGCGAGCCCCAGGCCATCGGGCCCACCCGCTCGCTCATGCCCCACTCCCGGACCATCTTGCGGGCCAGCTCGGTGTTGCCGACCAGGTCGTTGTTGGCGCCGGTGGAGAGATCCCCGTAGACGAGCATCTCGGCCACCCGGCCGCCCATACGCACGGCCAGGGAGTCCTCGATGTAGGCCCTGGGATAGATGTGGCGCTCCTCCATCGGAAGCTGCTGGGTAACGCCCAGGGCCATGCCCGTGGGCAGGATGGTCACCTTGTGCACCGGGTCAGCGTCGGGCAGGACATAGGCCAATACGGCGTGGCCGCCCTCGTGGTAGGCGACCCTCTCCTTCTCGGAATCGGACATGGCCACCGTCTCGCGGCGCTGACCCATGAGCACCCGGTCCCGGGCGGCCTCGAAGTCCTCGGGCTCGATCATGCTCGAGCTGCGCCGGACGGCGTGCAGGGCGGCCTCGTTGACCAGATTGGCCAGGTCGGCGCCGCTCATACCGGGCGTGCCCCGGGCGATGAGGCGCAGATCGACGGTCGGGGCCATGCGCTTGCCCCGGCAGTGGACCTGCAGGATCGGAAGGCGCTCCTCCAGGTCGGGCAGCGGAACCACGATCTGACGGTCGAACCGGCCCGGACGCAGCAGGGCCGGGTCCAGGATGTCGGGGCGGTTGGTGGCCGCCATCATGACGATTCCCTCGGAGGAGTCGAATCCGTCCATCTCCGAGAGCATCTGGTTGAGGGTTTGCTCGCGCTCGTCGTGGCCGCCGCCCAGGCCGGCGCCGCGCTTGCGACCGATCGAGTCGATCTCATCGACGAAAATGATGGCCGGGGCCTGCTTGCGGGCGGTCTGGAATAGGTCGCGGACGCGGCTGGCCCCAACGCCGACGAACATCTCCATGAAGTCCGAACCGCTGACGGACATGAACGGGACCCCGGCCTCACCCGCCACGGCCCGGGCCAGCAGGGTCTTACCGGTACCCGGAGGCCCGACCAGGAGGACACCCTTGGGGATGCGGGCCCCGATGTCGGTGAACCGCCCCGGGCTCTTGAGGAAGTCGACCACCTCCCGGATCTCCTGCTTGACGCCGTTGTAGCCGGCCACGTCACCGAAGGTGGTGCGAGGCCGCTCGGTGCTGTAGAGCTTGGCCCGGGACCTTCCGATGGACATGATCCCGCTCATCTGGCCCTGGGCCCGGCGGTTCATCCAGATGAGCAGGCCCAGGATGATGAGGAAGGGCAGGACGTAGACCAGGGCCGTTCCGAGCAGGTTGGAGCCCTGGGTGTGGAAGGTGAGCTTGACCCCGTCGGCCCGCATCTGGGCCACATCGGCGGATATGGCCGGCTCGGGACCGGAGACGGTGTAGTTGGTGCCGTCGGCCAGCTGGCCGGTGATGACACCGGTGTCGTTGGACACGTCGGCCGTCTTGACCTGGTGACCGGTGACGTCGGTCAGATACTGGGAGTAGGTGAGCTGGGTCTTGGGCTGGTGGGAGAAGACGCCGGGCAGGATGAAGGCCGCCGCCACCAGCGCGAAGAGGACGAGGACGGCCCAACGCCAGTTCTGGTCGGGGGCGCCCCCTACCCCGAGGCCAGGGCGGTCGCCGCGGCCAGGTTTCGGATCCTGGGGCTGGGGGCTCATGGGCCAATGCTAAACGCCACCGTCCCCCCTCCGGCTCCCCCGGCTGGGTAGCGTCACGGGGCAATGGACAGGCGGCTCTTCTGTGTTCGACCCATGTGCGGTGCAAGCGCAGGGGCGACGCTCCACTACGACTATCAGGCCCGCACGGCGTGGCTGGACTCCCTGGGCGCGGATACGGTGCCGGGGGCCTGGTCCGTCTGCGCCGGCCACGCCGACACCCTGCGGGTGCCCTCGGGCTGGAGGCTGATCGATCAGCGTCCGTCGGCGGCCTTGGCCCCCCTAGGCAGGAGCGAGTTGAGCTACCGGCCCCCGCTGGCCGTTTGACCGACCCGGCCGGGCGGCCGGGCCGACCCGGCCGATGGAGCCTCGGCGTGCCGGTCTTCGGATTCGGCGCCGGCCTTCTGGTCGCCCTGGTGGCCGAGAGCATCTGGATCAACACCCACCACGGGCAGACCGACAGCCTGGGGGTGGTGGTCTGCTCCACGGTGGGACTGTGGGTGGGCCTGGGCGGGTCGGCCCTGTTTGCGAGCCGCTCGGAGGGCAGCGCCAGCCTGGTCCGCGACTTCGGGCTGCGCTTCGCCTGGGTCGACCCCTTCCTGGGGGGCCCGGTGGGCGTGGCGGCCCAGTACCTGTTGGGGTTGGTGGTGGTCATGGCCTATCAGGCCTCCGGGGTGTCCCAGAGGACGATCAACAACCTGGGCCAGCCGGCCCAGACCATCACCGGCCTGGCCCACGGCTGGGGCGATGTGGTGCTCATCCTGGTGGTGGTGGTCGGGGCCCCGGTGGTGGAGGAGCTCTTTTTCCGGGGTCTGCTGCTGCGCTCCCTCCAGGCCCGGATCGGGTCGGTGGGGGCGGTCATAGTCTCGGGTGTCCTCTTCGGCCTGGCCCACTTCGAGCCCCTCCAGTTGCCTGTGCTGGCCCTGTTCGGGGTGGTGCTGGGCATCCTGGCCCTGCGGACAGGCCGGTTGGGCCCGGGTATCTGCGCCCACGCCGCGTTCAACTCCCTGGCCGTGTACACGTTGCTTTCGTCCCGTTGAGGCAGGTTCGTCGGGTGCGATCCTGCCACTCTCCGTGATTTTTTATCTAAAGGTCTCCCACCCCTCCGACGAGGACACAAGGGTCCACAAGGAGGCGGCGGTGCACTGTCCAACGTGCAAGGGAATCGAACTCACGACCATCGATCTGCGTATGGCCGGCCAGCCCATGACCATGCAGAGCTGCCCGCGTTGCGAGATGCGCTGGTGGCATGACTCGAGCGGCCAGCGGGTCGACCTCGGGGGTGTGCTGGCGCTGGCCGCTCGCGACGGCCGGCGTCGCCGGCGCTCGGAGCCAGTCGGCGCCCTGTAGTCGTCGACCCGCCGGGGGCCCGTCGGGGTGACTGAATCGGGCTAGGGCCCGGGGTGGGGCAGGATAAGGCCCGCATGCGGCGCCTCTCCTCGTCGTCGGTGGTCGCCCTGGTCGTGGTGGGCGGGCTGCTGGCGTTCCTGTTCTGGCAGTTCCACGTCCCGTCGCTGCTGTTCCTCAACACCACCACGGCCGGGGGCGACACCGGATCCCACGTGGCCCTGCCCATGTACATGGAGCAGCATCTGCTGCCCCACGGGCGGCTGACCGGCTGGGACCCGCAGTGGTACGACGGCTTCCCGGCCTTCACCTTCTACTTCCCCCTGCCCAGCCTGATGGTCGTGATCCTGCACAAGATCCTGGCCGTCTTCCTGGGGAGCACCGAGGGCTACAACGTCGCCTTCAAGCTCATCACCGCCCTGGGCAGCTTTGCCCTGCCGGTGGCGGCCTGGGCCTTCGGCCGGCTGTGGGGCCTGCGCAATGCGGCCGCCGCCTGCCTGGCTGTGGCCACCCTTCCCTTCCTCTTCGACCGCACCTTCACCATCTACGGCGGCAACATCGCCTCCACCCTGGCCGGGGAGTACGCCTTCTCCATAAGCCTGGCCTTCGGCCTGCTCTTTCTCGGGGTCATGGCCCGGGGTCTGCGCACCGGCCGCCATCGGAGTCTGGCCGCTTTACTCCTGGCCCTGACCGGTCTCTGCCACCTGCTGCCGACCTTGTTCGTGCTGGCCGGGGCGGCGGTCCTGGTGCTCATGCACCTGAGCCGCCGCGCCCTGCGCTGGTCGATCCCCACCTTGGTGGTGGGGGGCCTCCTGGCTGGCTTCTGGTGGATCCCCTTCCTCCTCCGGGTCGGCTACACGACCGACATGGGCTGGCAACGGCTCACCGACTTCCTCAAGATCCTCTTCCCGGGGGGGGACCAGTGGGTGGCGGTCCTGGCCGCGGCCGGGGCGGTCCTGGCCGTGGTCGGTCTGCGCCTGGCCCGGCGCCGGTGGGCCGATGATCTCGGCATCTTCCTGATCTTCATGGCCCTGGTGTCGGCGGCGGCAGTCCGCTTCGTGCCCCAGGCGAAGATCTGGAACGCCCGCTTCCTGCCCTTCTGGGAGTTCTCCCTGTACCTGCTGGCCGGCCTGGCCGTGGCCGAGGGCGGTGCCCTGGTCGGGCGCCTGTACCTATTGTCCCGCCTCCGGCGGGACGGTGCCGGCGGAGAGCGGCGCAGGTGGGCGACGCCCCTGGCGGTTCCGGTCCTGGCCGGCCTGGTGGCGGTGGTGTTCGTGGGCGGGCCTCTGGGAGCCTTCAACCGGGTCGGCACCGACGTCGGCGTATCCAGCCTGGGCACCGATCTCGGCGGCGGGCCGGCCAATTCCAGCTTCATACCGGACTGGATCCGCTGGAACTACACCGGCTACCAGCAGAAGGCCTCCTATCCCGAATACAGCGCTCTGATCGACACCATGGCCGGGCTGGGTCGCAAGTACGGCTGCGGGCGCGCCATGTGGGAGTACGAGTCCGAGCAGAACCGCTTCGGCACCCCCGAGGCGCTCATGCTGCTGCCGTACTGGACCAACGACTGCATCGATTCGATGGAGGGCCTGTTGTTCGAGTCGGCCTCCTCGACGCCCTACCACTTCATCGACCAGTCCGAATTGTCCGAGGCGCCATCCGACGCCATGCTCGGACTGCCGTACGGGCCGGTCAACGTGACCGAGGGCATCCAGCACCTCCAGATGCTGGGCGTGAAGTACTACCTGACCTTCAGCCCCCAGATTCAGTCCCAGGCCTCGGCCAACCCGGCTCTCAAGCTGGTGGCCACCAGCGGGCCGTGGCCCGACCAGTACACGACGGGCAGTCAGACCACCACCAAACAGATCACCTGGGACATCTATGAGATCCAGGGCTCGGACATGGTGGCGCCCCTGCAGTTCGAACCGGCCGTGCTCACGTCCAAGGTGACCAGCGCCAAGGCCTGGCTCAACCTGTCGGTGGCCTGGTACGACAACCCGGCGGCCTGGCCGGTGCCCCTGGCCGCCACCGGACCGGCCTCGTGGCCCCGCGTTCCCCTGGGCGACCCCAACCCTCCGCACGTGGCCGTGCCCCCGGTCACGGCCACCAACATGGTGAGCAGCGATGACCGGATCTCCTTCGATGTGAGCCGGATCGGAAGCCCGGTGGTGGTGCGGGCGTCGTATTTCCCGAACTGGCAGGCCACCGGAGCGCAGGGTCCCTACCGGATCACCCCGAACCTCATGGTGGTGGTGCCGACGGCTCTACACGTGAGCCTGCACTACGGCTGGACGCCCGTGGACGGGGTGGCCCTGGCCGCCACCGTGGCCGGCCTGAGCGGGCTGGTGATGATGCGCCATCCCCTGCCCTGGCCGGAGCCGGAGTCCCCCGCCCTGGTCGGGCCGGGACCGGTGGTGGAGGACGATGACACCGAGGAGGAGGACCACTTCCCCACGGGGGTGTCCCACTCCGTCTGGGACGGCTGGCCCTTCCGGCCCGAGCCGGAGACGGCCGAGGGCGGCGTGGTGGAACCGGCCGGAACCGGCCCGGCCGAGCCGGTCGGCCCCCTGGACGGGGGCTGAGATGCCGGCCGGCGCTGACGGCCGGCCCCGCCTCAGTGTGATCGTCCCGGCCTACCAGGAGGAAGGGGTCATCGGGCCGACTATCGAGCGGCTGCGGGCCGATCTGGCCGGGGTGGAAGCCGCCGGGGGGCTCGAGTTGGTGGTGGCCGACGACGGATCAACCGACTCCACCGCCGAGGAGGCCGGAGCGGCCGGGGCGGACCGGGTGCTGCGCCTCGTCCATCGGGGTAAAGGGGCCGCCGTCCGGGCCGGCGTGCTGGCCGCTTCCGGTCAGACGGTCGCCTTCTGCGATGCCGACCTGGCCTACTCCCCCGACCAGGTGCTCAAGCTCACCGAGGCGGTGGAGTCCGGTTTCGATGTGGCGGTCGGGAGCCGCCGCCACGTGGACGCCGTCACCCTGGTCCGGACCGGCCGGCTGCGGGAGGTGACCGGGCGGGTCTTCTCGTTACTGACCGACACCGTCCTGGTCGGCAGCCGTCACGACACCCAGTGCGGCATCAAGGCCTTTTCCAGCCCGGCGGCCGGTCAGATCTTCAGCCGGGCCCGGATCGACGGCTTTGCCTTCGATGTCGAGATCTTCGTCCTGGTCGACCGCCTGGGCCTGTCCCTGACCGACGTGCCGGTGGAGCTGACCAACTCCCGGCGGTCATCGGTGCGCGTCATTCCCCACTCCCTGGCCATGCTCCGGGATGTGGGCCGGGTCCGCTGGGGACTGGCCCGCGGCCGTTACTCCCTGGGTGGCCGCCGCTACGGGCCGGCCCGGGAGAGCGGTCTGAGGGGCTTTCGGTAGTCTCGGCCGCATGGCCGACCTGGACGCCATCTTCAAGGCGTACGACGTGAGAGGGACCTACCCCGACCAGCTCGATCCCACCGTGGCGGCGGCGGTGGGCCGGGCCTTTGTGGCCTTCACCGGGGCGGAGCGGATCCTGGTGGCGCGGGATATGCGGGAGTCGGGCATTGCCCTCACCGAGGCCTTCGAGGCCGGGGCGGTGGCCGCCGGGGCCAAGGTGGTCGACCTGGGTCTGGCCTCCACCGACCTGTTGTACTTCGCGGCCGGTTCGCTGGACGCCCCCGGGGCCATGTTCACGGCGTCGCACAACCCGGCCATCTACAACGGCATCAAGATGTGCCTCTCGGGGGCCAGGCCCATCGGGGAGGACACCGGGTTGGCCGAGATCAAAGAACTGGCCCGGGCCGCCCTGGGGGACCCGACCCCGCCGATGCCAGGGTCCGGAGTGGAGCACCTGGATCTGCTCGACCGCTATGCAGATCACGTCCGGTCCTTCGTGGACGGGAAGACGTTGGCGCCCCTGCGGGTGGTGGCCGACACCGCCAACGGGATGGGGGGCCTGGTCGCCCCCAGGGTGTTCCAGGGCCTGCCGTTCGCCCTTGATCTGCTCTATCCCGAACTGGACGGGAACTTCCCCAACCATCCGGCCGATCCGATCCAACCCGCCAACCTGGTCGACCTGCGCCGGCGGGTCCTCGACACCGGGGCCGACGTCGGTCTGGCTTTCGACGGGGATGCGGACCGGGTCTTCCTGGTGGACGAGAAGGGGGAGGGCCTGTCCGGCTCGCTCACCACCGCCCTGGTGGCCACGGCCATGCTCGAGCGCTTCCCGGGGTCCACCATCATCCACAACCTGATCTGCTCCAAGGCCGTGCCCGAGGTCATAATCGAACACGGCGGGACTCCGGTCCGCACCCGGGTCGGGCACTCCTTCATCAAGGCCCGGATGGCCGAGACCGGAGCCGTCTTCGGGGGCGAGCACTCCGGCCACTACTACTTCCGGGACAACTACCGAGCCGACTCTGGTCTCATAGCCGCCCTGGTTGTGCTGGGCATGATGTCCGAAGCGGGCAAGCCCCTCTCGGTCCTGCGCAAGCCTCTGGAGCGCTACGCCGACTCGGGGGAGATCAACACCGAAGTGGCCGACACGGCGGCGGTCATCCAGAGGGTCGAGGACATCTTCGCCGGGCGGGGAGCCAGTATCGACCGGTTGGACGGTCTCACCGTCGATCTGGGGGACTGGTGGTTCAATCTGCGCCCGTCCAACACCGAACCGTTGCTCCGGCTCAACCTGGAAGCCCCTGATGCCGCTTCGTGCCAGGACCACGTCGAAGAGGTGATCGGCCATTTCGACGCCGAAACGTCACCAACCCACTCCTGAAAGCAGGCACCGTGCCACTCGATCAACAGCTCCTGGCCATCCTGGCCTGTCCGGAGGACAAAGGGCCCCTGCTGTACTTCGAGGCGGAGTCGAGCCTCTACAACCCGAGACTCCATCGCCGCTACGAGATCCGCGATGACATCCCCATCATGCTCATCGATGAGGCCGAGACGGTCGGCGCCGAGGAGCACGAGCGCCTGATGGCCAAGGCCTCGGCCGAAGGCATCGCCCCCAACTTCGATCCCGAGCGCCCGGCCCCGGGCGAGGCCGGCTGATGGAGCTGCCCATCGACACCCAGGGGATGCTCGATGCCGCCCTCGGCCTCCCCGAACAGGTGCGGGCGGCCATGGACGCCGGCCGGGGCCTGTCGGGTCTGCCCCGCCGGGAGATGGTGGAGAGCGTGGTCGTACTGGGCATGGGCGGCAGCGGAGTGGCGGGCGACCTGTTGCTGGCCACCGCCGCCCCGTTCATGGCGGTGCCCGTCCTGGTGGTGAAGGGCTACACGCCGCCGGCGTTCGTGAGCGACGGGACGCTGGTCTTTGCCGTTTCCTTCTCGGGCAACACCGAGGAGACCCTGGAGGCGGCCACCGAGGCTGCCGTCCAGGGGGCGACCGTGGTCTGTGTCACCGGTGGAGGTGAGTTGGCCGTGCGGGCCGAAGGCTGGGGGGCGCCGATCGTGCCGATTCCCGCCGGTATCCCCCAGCCCCGGGCCGGCATCGGGGCCATGGCCATCCCGCCGCTGGTGGTCCTGGAGGAGATCGGCCTGTTCCCGGGGGCGTCGGAGTGGATCCGCCTCGGGATCGAACAGCTCAACCGGCGCCGGGACCAGCTGTCCCGGCCCGGCAGCCCGGCCGAGGAGCTGGCCCGCCGCATCGGGCGCACGGTTCCGCTCATCTACAGCTCCGGAGCGGTCGGGTCCACCGCCGCCCTGCGGTGGAAGACCCAGTTCAACGAGAACGCCAAGATCCCGGCCTTCTGGGCCGCCCATCCCGAGCTGTGCCACAACGAGATATGCGGGTGGGGCCAGCACGGGGACGTCACCCGGCAGCTGTTCACGGTGGTGAACCTGCGCACCGACTCCGAGCACCCCCAGGTCATGCGTCGTTTCGAGCTGGTCGATGAGGTCCTGCGGGAGGTGGTGGCCTCGGTGGAACAGGTGGCCGCCGAGGGCGAAGGGGATCTGGCCCAGCTGCTCGACCTGATCATGCTGGGGGACATGGTGTCGCTTCACCTGGCCGCCCAGGAAGGCCTCGATCCCGGGCCGGTGCCGGTTCTGGTCGAGCTCAAGGAGAAGCTGGCCTCAGGCTGACCGGACCGGCCCGGCCCGCCAGTAACGTCCCGGCCCATGTCCATTGCCACCACCGACTTCAAGGTCGCCGACCTGTCCCTGGCTCCCTGGGGTCGCAAGGAAATCCAGCTGGCCGAGGTCGAGATGCCCGGGCTCATGGCCGTGCGGGCCGAGTTCGCCGACGCCCAGCCCCTGGCCGGGGCCCGCATCACGGGCTCGCTGCACATGACCATCCAGACGGCGGTGCTGATCGAGACCCTCACCGCCCTGGGGGCCAAGGTGCGCTGGGCCAGCTGCAACATCTTCTCCACCCAGGACCATGCCGCCGCCGCCGTGGCGGTGGGGCCGGAGGGAACTCCGGAGGCCCCGGCCGGCGTGCCGGTGTTCGCCTGGAAGGGCGAATCTCTGGAGGAGTACTGGTGGTGCACGGAGCAGGCCCTGCGCTGGCTGGACGGATCGGGGCCGAACATGATCCTCGACGACGGGGGCGACGCCACCATGCTGGTTCACCGGGGCGCCGAATACGAGACGGCGGGGGCCGTCCCGGCACCGGGTCAGGACGACAGTGAGGAATGGAAGGTCTTCCTCGGCCTGTTGGCCCGCACCCTGGCCTCGGACCCGGGTCTGTGGACCGCCATGGCGGCGGGGATACGGGGGGTGACCGAGGAAACCACCACCGGCGTCCACCGCCTCTACCAGATGGCGGAGGCGGGCAGCCTTCGCTTTCCGGCCATCAACGTCAACGACTCGGTGACCAAGTCGAAGTTCGACAACCTCTACGGCTGCCGCCACAGCCTCATCGACGGAATCAACCGGGCTACCGACGTCATGATCGGCGGCAAGGTGGCGGTCGTCTGCGGCTTCGGGGATGTGGGCAAGGGATGCGCTGAATCCCTGCGGGGTCAGGGGGCCCGGGTGATCATCACCGAGGTCGACCCCATCTGCGCCCTGCAGGCGGCCATGGAGGGCTACGAGGTCAATACCCTGGAGCGGGTCATGGACCGGGCCGACATCTTCATCTCGGCCACGGGCAACAAGGACATCATCACCGCCGAGCACATGGCCCGTATGAAGCACAACGCCATAGTCGGAAACATCGGCCACTTCGACAACGAGGTGGACATGGCCGGCCTGGAGCGCCTCAGCGATGTCCGCCGGGTGAACATCAAGCCTCAGGTGGACGAGTTCGCCTTCCCCGACGGCCACTCGGTGATTGTCCTGGCCGAGGGCCGCCTGCTCAACCTGGGCTGCGCCACCGGCCATCCGAGCTTCGTGATGAGCTGCTCGTTCACCAACCAGGTGTTGGCCCAAATGGAGCTGTTCACCCGCTCGGCCGACTACCCCCTCGGCGTCCACATGCTGCCCAAGGTCCTGGACGAGAAGGTGGCCCGGCTCCACCTCGACGCCCTGGGGGTCAGGTTGACCCAACTGAGCCAGGAGCAGGCCGACTACATCGGAGTCCCGTTGGAGGGACCCTACAAGTCCGACCACTACAAGTACTGACCGTCGCCCCCCGCCGGCGGCGGGAGGATTAGCCTCCCAGAGGTGGAGGACAGCCGCTTGAACTCTTCTCAAGGGGCCCCCCGCGACGTCCGAAGGATTCCTTATGGCACAGAGCGTGGGGACGGGCAGATGAGCGGACGGGCGGCGGCTTTGGTGGGCATGGGTCCGGTCCTCTCGGGAGCCTCGGCCCGTCGGCCTTCGGGATACCCGTGCTATGAGATCGCCTCGGCCCTCATAGCCGAGACGGAGGCCGTCTGCGGGGGTCCGTGGTGGACGGCTCTGTTCCGGGGCGGCGTACACTCGTCCTGACGGCCGGGTACGGGTCTGTGGTTGAAAGTCGATGCCAGTCGCAGGCAAAACGACCCACGTAAGGCAACCGTTGGTTACCGAGCATGGTGCGGCTTAGGGGTAAGACCTGCCCTCCCGACCTCCGATTGGCGGCGGCGGGGGGAGAAGGGGC
>DATLUK010000131.1:0-2175 GCA_035533195.1 Acidimicrobiales bacterium
CGAGTGCCCGCCGCCCACTGGTGGACGGCGCGGGTCTCGCTCGCTCCTGCGATGTAGGCCACCAGCCGGACGCCGAGGCGCTGGCGGAGCTGGGCGACGATGGCGTCTATCCCGAGACGTATGGCGGCCTCATGGGCAGCAAGGTCAGGCTTGGCGGGCGCCACGTTCGTCATCAACTCACCTCCTCATCCCAGGATAACGACGCCCCAATCACCCGTCAATAACACTTTGATCCCACTCTATTCCCTGTCCTCAGAGCGGTCCAGGCGCCCGGTCACTGATCCGTCTCGATGCAATTCGGCCGATAGGTACTGCTCGAGGCGGACCGTCCCGGTGACCTCGTCGTTGGGCAGGATGCCCTGATACACCGATAGGAAGGTCTTGAGGTCCCGATGGCCGGTCCATCGCATGGCCTGCACAAAGTCGACGCCCGAGCGCAGGTAGTACGAGGCCCCGACGTGACGTAAGTCGTGCAGGCGGATCTCGGAGCGCTTCTTCGCCCTCCTCCAGCCCACTGAGCCGACCGCCGGGCCCTTTGCCGGTGGTGCCGGGAACAGCATCGCCCGCGCCGGCCGCCAGTAGTCCCTACCGAACATCGAGTAGTCCAGCCGGCCGCCGCGGATCGATGGGAAGAGCGACGCGTGCGGCTCCGGGCCGACGAAGAGGCCCAGGTGGATCCTCACGATGTCGGCTAGCCACTCCACCACGGGCACGCGACGGACGTCGTCCTCGCTCCTTCCCTTGAGGGGGCCCCAGACGGGGTCGTCCCCGGGCCGGAGGAACCTCTTGGCGGCCCGGCGCTGCGTACGACCGACCACCAGCCACATCTGCCCGTTCACCTCGACCACCGAGTCCCGGGTGAGGCCGGCGGCCTCGGCCGGGCGTAGGGCACAGAAGGCCGATACGAGGACGAGGCCGAAGAAGCGACGAGCCTCAGGGCGCAGCTGTGCACAAGCGCCCGCCATCGCCAGTACCTCATGGAGGTCCAAAATCAGGTCCGGGTCGGCCCGGAGACGGTCCTCGTCCGCGTTCCGCCGGGGCGCGAGTTGTTTCAAGCCAACGAATGGGTTGGAGTCAACGACTTGGCGGGCAAGTGCCAGCATCCACATCTGCTTCAGGGGCGCCGTCCAGCGGGCCTCGGTCGCCTGGGCGGTGACCAGTCTCTCCCCGCCGCGCTCGTACGTGCGGTGGGCTTGAAGCAGCTCCTGGAGATCCGCCCAGCCCACGTCCCGCATCGGCAGGGACCAGCGCCGGAGGTAAGCCTCACCCGCCAACTCGCTGTCCGTCCACAGATGCCACGGAGGGGGATCTATCTTGAGCGAGCAGCGCGTGAGATAGGCGGCGATCGCCTCCCGGTCAATCTGGGAGGCTTCCGGGCGCTCCGGGCGGAGAAGCCCCGCTCGGGCACGGTTCAGGGCGCGTTCGACCCACCCCAGGGTTCCCGGGGCATGGGTCGGCCAGTACTCGTTCCAGAAGACCTCGGTGAAGCCGAACACCGTTTCGGCCTCCGCCGTGGGGCTCAGGCTGGACGGGTCAAGGAAGCGCTTGGCGGCCGGGTCAAAGAGCCATCCGCGGGTGAACCCGGCGCGTAGATCGTCGGCCCACGCCTTGGCCTGGGCAGCGGTGTAGGGCTCGGTGAAGCGCTTGAGGAAGTCCCACCCGTCCGCCCGACCCCTCACGGTCCAGTAACGCACGGGCTTCCCGCTGCGCCGGGTCTGCTTGGCGGTGCCGACGGGGAACACCTGGAAGCGCTGCGGCAGGAAAGGGGCCGCCGGTACAAGCTCCCCTTTCCCGGCTCGGATCTTGGTACCGGGTGCCTGGGCCACTTCCCGTCAGTGTAATAGGAGTGGAATCCGTTGGCCAAGATTAGCCGCTTGCCCGAGAACAGGTCAGGCCGCCATCCGGGAATGGCGGCCTGACCTGGGCTTTCCTGGCGGAGAGGGTGGGATTTGAACCCACGGTGACTTGCGCCACACAGCATTTCCAGTGCTGCCGATTCGGCCGCTCTCGCACCCCTCCAGGGCAGCTAAGACTATTCGGTAGCGAGGCACAGTAATGACATGGGTGTAGTTCTGGCCTGGTAGGCACGAGGCCCCAACCGATCCTGCGAAAGAGCAGAAGGAGCCCCGTGCCAGTCCTGGAACGTAGTCACTGCGTCGGCATCGAGATTGACGG
>DATLUK010000132.1:0-5318 GCA_035533195.1 Acidimicrobiales bacterium
GCCGACCACGTGGTGGTCAATGACAGCCTCGATAGGGCCCTGGAGGAGGTGGCCTGTATAATCGCAGCCCACCGCAACGCCCCTGAAGGAGCCTGATGGCTGACCGACCCACGATGATGGACCCTTCCATCGAGGACCTCCTCGATAAGGTTGACTCGAAGTTCACTCTCGTGACCGTGTCGGCCAAGCGGGCCAGGCAGATCAACTCCTATTTCAACCAGCTGGGAGAGGGCCTCGGCGCCCTGGTCCCCCCGCAGGTCAGTTCGGTGTCGCTCAAGCCCCTGTCCATCGCCATGGAGGAGGTGGCGGCGGCCAAGATCACTTGGCTGCGTCCGGGCGAGGTAGAGGAGTCGGTCAAGTAACCGACGCGGGTCGGGCCGCCCCGGCGGGCCCGTCATCCCTTGCGGGGGCGCGTGTAGTCCTGGGGGTGAGCGGCGGGATCGCCGCCTACAAGGCAGTGGAGGTCTGTCGGCGGCTCTTCGACGCCGGCGCCCACGTCAGCCCCGTGCTCACGCCGGCTGCCTTGCGCTTCGTGGGTGCCGTCACCTTTTCGGCGGTGGCCTCCGAGCCGGCGCGCACCGGGATCTGGGACGACCCCGATCCGATTCCGCACACCCGCCTGGGCCAGAGCGCCGACCTGGTGGTGGTGGCCCCGGCCACTGCCGACCTCCTGGCCCGTTACGCCGCCGGCATGGCCGATGATCTCCTGACCGCCACCCTGCTGGCCACCCGGGCCCCGGTGCTGGTCTGTCCGGCCATGCACACCGAGATGTGGGAGCACCCCTCGGTGCAGGAGAACCTGGCCACCCTTCGCCGTCGGGGCGCCCACGTCCTGGAGCCGACCTCGGGCCGGCTGGCCGGCGGGGACTTGGGGGCGGGCCGGCTGGCCGAGCCGGCCGACATCGTCTCGGCCGCCGCCGGTGTGCTGGGCCAGGCGGGGCCGGGCCGCGACCTGTCCGGCCGGCGGGTCCTGGTCACGGCTGGCGGCACCCGGGAGGCCATCGACCCCGTGCGGGTCATCACCAACCGCTCCTCCGGAAAGCAGGGCTACGCCCTGGCCGAGCGAGCCCACCGCCGGGGCGCGGAGGTGGTGCTGGTGACCACCGTGGAGAGGCCGGTCACCGCCGGTGTGGAGGTGGTCCGGGTGGTCAGCGCCGCCGACATGGAAGAAGCGGTGATGCCCCGGGCGGTCGGGATGGACGTGGTCATCATGGCCGCGGCGGTGGCTGACTTCCGGCCCAAAGCGGTGGCCGACCAGAAGATCAAGAAGGGCGACGGTCTGCCCGAGATCATTCTGGAGCCGACCCACGACTTCCTCGAGGATCTGGGCCGGCTCAAGCCGTCGGGTCAGGTCCTGGTGGGCTTTGCCGCCGAGACCGAAGCGGTGGAGGACAATGCCCGCCGGAAGCTGGCCCGCAAGCGCCTGGATCTGATCGTGGCCAACGACGTCAGCGCCGAGGGTGTCGGCTTCGAGCACGACACCAACCGCGTCGTCATCCTGGGCGCTGACGGGTCCCGCACCGAAGTGCCCCTCACGACCAAAGAGGCGGCCGCCGACGCCGTGCTCGATGCAGTTTCCGACCGCCTCCGGGCAGGACACCGTGCCTCCCGGTCCCCCGATGAGCCGACCGGCTCAAGGAGTAGCTAGATGCCCGCCCGCTTCCGCTTCACGTCCGAGTCGGTGACCGAGGGTCACCCTGACAAGATGGCCGACCAGATCTCCGACGCCGTCCTCGACGCCGCTCTGGCCGCCGACCCCGACAGCCGGGTGGCATGCGAGACCCTCCTCACCACCGGCCTCATCATGGTGGCCGGGGAGATCACCACCGAGGCCTACATCGACATCGCCCGGCTGGCCCGCCAGACGGTCTGTGAGATCGGCTACGACCGGGAGGAGTACGGCTTCGACGGAAACACCTGCGGCGTGCTGGTTTCCATCGATGAGCAGTCGCCCGACATCTCCCAGGGCGTGACCACCGCCCTGGAGTTGCGCACCGGCTCGGATGGGGAGGACAAGCTCTCGTCCCAGGGCGCCGGTGACCAGGGAATGATGTTCGGCTACGCCTGTGACGAGACCCCCGATCTCATGCCACTGCCCATCTGGCTGGCCCATCGCCTGGCCGAGCGTCTGGCCGCGGTGCGCAAGGACGCCACCGTGGACTACCTACGCCCGGATGGAAAGACCCAGGTCACCATCGAATACGAAGGCGACCGGCCCGTCGCCTTGCGCACCGTGCTCATCTCGACCCAGCACGGTCCCAAGGTCGACCTGGAACACCAGCTGCCGGACGACCTGCGCCATCACGTCATCGACCCGGTCGTCCCGGCTGAGCTTGCCACTGACGGCTTCGACGTCCTCACCAACCCGACCGGCCGTTTCGAGCTGGGCGGCCCCCGGGCCGACACCGGCCTGACCGGGCGCAAGATCATCGTGGATACCTATGGAGGAGCGGCCCGCCATGGCGGCGGCGCCTTTTCGGGCAAGGACCCGAGCAAGGTGGACCGCTCGGCCGCCTACGCCGCCCGTTGGGTGGCCAAGCACGTGGTGGCCGCCGGCGCCGCCCGCCGCTGCGAGGTGCAGGTGGCCTACGCCATCGGCGTGGCTCGCCCCGTCTCGATCATGGTGGAGACCTTCGGTACCGAGACGGTGGATCCGTTCAAGATCAGCGCAGCCCTGGACGCCGTGTTCGACCTGCGCCCGGCGGCCATCATCCGGGACCTGGAGCTGCGCCGGCCGATCTACCGGCGTACCGCCGCCTATGGCCACTTCGGCCGGGCGGAGCCCGGGATGAGTTGGGAGAAGACCTCCCGCCTGGACGATCTCAAGTCGGCGCTCAACCTCTAGGGGCTCACGCCCTGGATCGCCTTGCCGGCGCCGGCGACGGAGCCGGCGCTGACAGCGGCGGCGGGGTGGGGGCGGCCCCGGACGCCGCCCCCCGGGTCGTCCGGGTCGTGCCCGAGGTTGCGGGCATCGATAAGGAGTTCGACTATTCAGTGCCGGTCGATCTGGACGGCCTCATAGCCGTCGGCACCTCGGTCCGGGTTCTCCTCCACGGCCGCCGGGTGGCCGCTTGGGTGGTGGCCGACCGGGTGGTGCCCCCGCCGGGAGTCCGGCTGCTCGGGGTCCGGGCTGTACGGGGCCTGGGCCCGGCTCCCGAGGTGGTGGAGCTGGCCCGTTGGGCGGCCTGGCGGTGGGCCGGTCGTCTGGCCAGCGTGCTCCGGGCCTCCTCGCCCCCTCGGCTGGTTGGCTCCCTGCCCCGGACGGCGGGAGCGACCGCCCGCACGACGCCGGTCGGACCGTCGGGCCGGGTGGGGAGCACGGGCGGGGCCGAGTCGTCTACGGGGGGGACGGAGCCGCCCACCTGGGGGGAGGCCTTCAACGGGCCGCCCACCGTCGTCCGCCTGGGCCCGGCCGCCGATCGCTGGCCCCTGGTGGAGGAGGCGGCCAGCCTGGCCTCAGGGGGCGCGAGCATCCTGGTGCTCTGCCCGAATGTCACCGACGCCGGGGTGGTGGCCGACCGCCTGCGCCGGCGGCGGGTGCCGGTGGCGTTGATGCCCGAGCAGTGGCCGGAGGCGGCCGCCGGCGGCCGGGTGGTGGTCGGGGCCCGAGGGGCGGCCTGGGCCCCGGTTCCGGAGCTGGCCGCCGTCCTGGTCCTCGACGGCCACGATGACGCCTATAAGGAGGAGAGGAACCCATGCTGGTCGGCCTGGGAGGTGGCCGCCCGGCGGGCCGAGCGGGCCGGCGCCCCGTGTGTCATCGCCTCGCCCTGTCCCACCGTGGAGCTGCTGGCCTGGGGCCGCCTCCTCCACCCACCCCGCCCCGTCGAGCGCTCGCAGTGGCCGGTGGTGGAGGTGGTCGACCGCCGAGGTGATGACCCGCGCTCGGGACTGGTCTCCGAGCGCCTAGTCGGCCTGCTCCGGGCCGGCGCGGGCGAGCCGGGGCGGCCGTTGGTCTGCGTGCTCAACCGTCGGGGCCGGGCCCGGCTCCTGGCCTGCCGGGCCTGCGGGGCGGTGGTGCGCTGCCACGTCTGCGACTCGGCCATGGTCCAGCGTCGCGGCTCGGACCAGCTCTCCTGCTCCCACTGTGACGCCCAGCGGCCTCTGTTGTGCGCCGACTGCGGCGCCACCCGCCTGTCCGTGTTGCGCCCGGGCGTGACCCGCCTGGTGGAGGAGCTCGGTGCCCTGGCCGGCGTGGCGGTAGCCGAGGTCAGCTCGGACGTGACCGCCGAGGCGGAGTGGGCGACCGCCCCGATAGTGGTCGGCACCGAGGCCGTCCTGCACCGGGTCCGCCGGGCCGGGGCGGTGGCCTTCCTGGAGATCGACCAGGAGCTCACTGCCCCGCGGTATCGGGCGGCCGAACAGGCCTTGGCCCTCATCGCCCGGGCCGGCCGGCTGGTCGGCGCCCGGGGCCGGGTGGTGGTCCAGACCCGGCTGCCCGAACATGACGTCCTCCGGGCTGCGGCCGGAGCCGACCCCGGTCTCCTGGCCGTTGCCGAGGCCGAACGCCGGCGGCTGCTCCGCCTGCCGCCGCACTCCGCTCTCGCCTTGGTATCCACCTCCGCCGTCGAGGCCGTGCGTCCCGTGCTGGTGTCCGCCGGCCTGGCCGTGGCCGACTTCGGCCCAGGGTCTCTCCTGGTCCGGGCTCCCGATTCCGCCACCCTGGCCGATGCTCTGGGAGCGGCGACCGCCGGTCTGGATCCGGCCGTGCGGGCCACGCTGCGGGTCGAGGTCGACCCCAGCCGGGTGTGAGAGCCGGTGGGCGCCACCGGTACCATTGAGGCGTGGCCAGCTACGAGATCCGCATCTTCGGGGACCCCGGACTGCGCCAGCGGACGGCGGACGTCACGACCTTTGACGGCTCCCTCGCCCGGCTGGCGGAGGACATGATCACCACCATGTACGACGCCCCGGGTACCGGATTGGCTGCCAACCAGGTGGGGGTGCGCAAGCGGGTCTTCGTCTATGACGTGGGCGAGGGGCCCCGGACCATCGTCAACCCCGAGATCATCGAGTCGAGGGGGGAGTGGACCTTCGAGGAGGGTTGCCTTTCGGTGCCGGGCCTCTTCTGGCCCATCGTGCGGCCCAAGGAGGTCCACCTGCGCGGCCAGGATCTCGATGGCGCGGAGATCTTCATCGAGGGCGACGAGCTCCTGGGCCGAGTGTTCCAGCACGAGGTCGACCACCTCGACGGCGTCCTCCTTCTGGAGCGGTTGGACGAGGACCAGCGCAAGGGAGCGCTGCGTACGCTGCGCACCCGCACCCTGGGCCTGCCCGACGGCCCGACCGGTCCCGAGCTCTAGTCCTGGCCCGCCTGGCCT
>DATLUK010000133.1:0-5350 GCA_035533195.1 Acidimicrobiales bacterium
CGGTTCTGGGCCCGGCTACGGGCGCCCAGGAAGGTCGGGATGGCGATGGCCAACAGGATGGCGATGATCAAGACCACCACCATGAGCTCGATGAGGGTGAAGCCCTCATCCTTACGGTCAAGCCGCTTGCGCAGCATCTGAATCATTCGGTTTGTCTCCTTGGGATGTCAATGGATGTTCGCAAGGCGTTTCTGCCTCTCGAACTCCCCCGGGACATCCAGGGAAGAGCTCTCCAGGCGGCCCGGCTGACCTTCCTCTTCATTGAGGAGGGCCCCGTGGCTTTGCGCCCCGCCTCACGACGGGTTTGCCGTTTCAAGAGAACGACTTGCAATTCACATATCGGCACCATCCGCACCGAACCTTTAGCGATTTCCCGGAGCCGCCCAGAAAAAAGTCTCCCAGGCCGGTTGGGGACCCGCCGGGGAGGCTGCTTCAGCGCTGGGAGCGGCCGGCCACCGCCGGCCAGGCCACCTGGGCCAGCCGCTCGGCCAGCCGGCGGGTGCTCTCGTGGCGGCCCAGGGCGCCGATTACGCCCTCGGATAGGGCGATGAAGAAGGGTCGCGCCTCCGGGCCGGACCAGTTGCAGCCCAACTCGGCCATCTTCTCATCGCTCATGGAGTCGACCCGGGCCCATTCTTCCACCACCCGCTTGACCGCCTCGGGCTCGGCTCGCCCCACCCATACGAAGACCTCGGTGTGCTGGGCGACGGAGTCCCAGGAGCGGAGGAGCCCCTCGAAGTAGTCGAGCAGGTCCGGGGACACGGGCTCCCCGATCGCCTCAGGTTTCGCCCGGAGGGCGGCCAGGATGGCCAAGCTGTTGGACACCCACAACCGGGCGCAACTCGACGGCACCGGTCCGACCCGGACCTCCACCTCCGAATCCGGGCTGTCCCAGCGATCGACCAGCATGCGGGCCAGGTCCTCGACCAGACTGAGCGCCATGGTCTGCTTCTGGAGCAGTCCCACGGCTCCGGCAGCGATGGCCGCCTTTTCGCTTTCTTCCTCGGCCGCGGCCGTATAGAGGACGATGTCGCTGTGGGGAGAAACCTCCCGGATGAGGGGAATAGCCTCGAGGCCACCCATGACCGGCATCTGGCGGTCCAAGATCACCAGGTCCGGGAGGCAGAATGCCGCCGTCTCGATGGCCTCCAAGCCATTGCCAGCCTCCCCGACCAGGGTGAAGCGCTCGTCCCTGCTCAGGAGCAATTTGAGCATCAGGCGGATATCGGGCGAATCGTCGACCACCAGGACCCGCACCGTCTCGGGATCTGCGGAGCCGGGGCCCTCAGGGCCGGAGGTCAGCGGATGCTGGACCGTCGGATTGGAGACCACAGACCGTGTTTCGGCAGGTTAGAGGCCTGGCCTTAGTGGACGAGGTTGATCACCTTGAACATGGGCAGATAGAGCGATATCACCATGCTCCCGACCACTCCACCGAGCACGCTAATGAGGATGGGCTCCATCAGGGAGGAAAGCGATGCCACCAGGGCCTCGACCTGGCCCTCGTAGAAGATGGCCACCTTCTCCAGCATGGTGTCGACGGCGCCGCTTTCCTCCCCCACCGAGACCATCTGGGCCATCATCGGCGGGATTACCCGATGGTTGCCGAGACGCCGGGCTATCGGCTCCCCGCCGCTGACCCCGTCCTGGACGTCGGCTATGACCGCCGCCACCACAGCGTTGCCCGATGTGTCCTTGGTGATCTCCAGGGCCTCCAGTAGCGGAACCCCCGAGCGGGTCAGTGCCGCCAGCGTCCGGCAGGTACGGGCGATGGCGTTGAGATGGACCAGCTTGCCGAAGAGGGGAATCCTGAGCTTGAAGGCATCCCACACCGACCGGCCAAAGGGCCTGGAGATCCAGCGGCGGAACAGGTAGACCCCGATTATCCCGACCACTATCAAGGCGGGGATCAGGATGACGGCGTCGTTCGACACCGTGACCAGGATCTGGGTCGGCAGGGGAAGAGTGCCCCCGAGCTGGGCGAAGATGCTCTTGAACTGCGGTACCACGAAGATCAGCATGGCCGTGAGGATGACCAGGACCAGCACCAGGACGGCCACCGGATAGGTCATGGCCGACTTGATCTTGCGACGCAGGGCGGTCTGCTTCTCCAGGGTGTCGGCCAGGCCCAACAGCGAGGCGTCGAGGCTGCCCCCAATCTCCCCGGCCCGGACCATCGCCACGTAGATCCTGGGGAAGATCTTGGGATGGCGGCCCAGTGCATAGGAAAGGGACGCTCCCTGCTCCACGTCCTGGCGGACGGTCCGGAGCGTCTCGGCAAAGAACTTGTCCTCGGTCTGGTCCCCCAGAATGGCCAGGGACCGGATCAGGGTCAGCCCGGAGTCGATCATGGTGGCGAACTGCCGGCTGAAGACGGACAGCGCATCGGGCTTCACCCGCCTGCCGATGAAGGGAAGGGTGATCTCGGTCGAGAGTCCGGCCGTCTTCCGCTCGACCGAAAGCGGTATGTAGCCCATGGCCCGCAGCCGGCTCACCACCCCGGCAGGGCTGTCGGCCTCCAGTGAGCCGTGCAGCAATGCCCCGCGGTTATCGCGGACCCGGTAGACGTAGGTGTCAGGCACTGGGAGAAGCTTCTCAGGTCCCCTGGACCAGGCGGCGGATGTCCTCGGGGCTGTGGCTCCGGTCGAGGGCCATGGCCAGAGTGATCTTGTTCTGGCGGACCAGAGCGGCCAGGGACGCGTCCATGGTCTGCATGCCGTAGCGGCCGCCGGACTGCATGGTCGAGTAGATCTGGTGGGTCTTACCCTCCCGGATGAGGTTGCGCACGGCCGCCGTGGCGATCAACAACTCCGACGCCACCGCCCGGCCTCCCCCTTTGGCCAGGGGAATCAGCTGCTGGGTGATCACGCCCTGAAGGCAGTTGGAGAGCTGTACCCGGATCTGTTGCTGCTGGTGGGAGGGGAATACGTCGACGATCCGGTCCACCGATTGGGCGGCGTCCTGGGTGTGGAGGGTGCCGAAGACCAGGTGGCCGGTCTCGGCCGCGGTGACGGCGGCGGAGATGGTCTCGAGGTCGCGCATCTCCCCGACCAGGATGACATCGGGGTCCTGGCGCAGGACGTGCTTCAGGGCCTCGCCGAAGGACCGGGTGTCCTCGCCCACCTGGCGCTGGTTGACGATGCAACGCTTGTGGGAGTGAAGGAACTCGATCGGGTCCTCGACGGTGACGATGTGGCCGGCCCGGGTGGTATTGACGATGTCGATGAGACTGGCCAGGGTGGTCGACTTGCCCGAGCCGGTGGGACCCGTCACCAGGACCAGGCCCCGCTGAAGTTCGGCCAGGGCGGCCACCGCCCCCGGCAGACCCAGCTCGTCCAGGGACTTGACCTTCCACGGGATGACGCGGAAGACGGCGCCCAGGGAGTCCCGCTGCAGGAAGACGTTCAACCGGAAGCGGCCGTAGCCGGGCACGGAGTGAGACGTGTCCAACTCGAGGTCGGCCTCGAAGCGCTCCCGCTGGCTCTGGGTCAGGATCGAATACACCATCCGGCGGATTTCCGGGGGCTTCATTGGAGCCACCCCGTCCACCGTCATCATCTCCCCGCTGATACGGAACCGGGGCGGTATCCCCACGGCCAGGTGGACGTCGGAGGCACCCACGTCCACCGCCTTGGACAGGAGCTGGTTGATGTGCAAGCTCTCATTATCGGCCGGTGCGACCACGGCCGGATCTGCCCCCGGATGAGCGGCCTGGGGCGTCATCATCTCGGTCACGCCACCACCCTCACGACTTCCTCCACCGAGGTGAACCCGGTCTGGACCTTGCTGATCCCCGACTGACGCAGGGTCAGCATGCCCTGGGCGGCTGCTGTCCTCATGATCTCCTCCGAATTGGCCCGACTGACGATCAGGCGCTCGATCTCCTCGGTCACGGTCAGGACCTCGTGCAGGGCGAAACGGCCCCGGTAGCCGGTCCGGCCGCAGAGCTGGCAGCCACCCGCTCGGTACCAGGTCACGGCGCTGTGCCCCGGCATCTGGTCGGCGTAGGGACCAGCCAGCGCCTTCACGTCCTCGATGCTCGGCGTGTAGGCCACCCGACAGGCGGTGCAGAGCTGCCGGGCCAGGCGCTGGGCCACGATGCAGTCGATGGCCGAGCCGACCAGGAAGGGCTCGACGCCCATCTCGATCAACCGGGTGGGGGTCGAGGCGGCGTCGTTGGTGTGCAGGGTGGAGAGCACCAGGTGGCCCGTCAGCGCCGCTTCCACGGCGATATTGGCCGTCTCCCGGTCCCGGATCTCCCCCACCAGCACGACATCGGGGTCGGAGCGCAGGATCGCCCTCAGGGCGCTGGCGAAGGTGAGTCCAGCCTTGGGGTTGATCTGGACCTGGTTGACACCCGGCAGCCTGAACTCCACGGGATCCTCGACGGTGATGATGTTGCGCGAGTCATCGTTGAGGATGTTCAGGGTGGCGTAGAGGGTGGTTGACTTACCCGATCCGGTGGGACCTGTCACCAGGATGGTGCCGTAGGGCTTGCGATAGGCGACCTCGTACTGGCCGAGGGCCTCGGGCAGGAAGCCCAGGTCGGTCAGCCGCATGAGGGCGGTCCCACGATCCAGGATCCGCATGACCACCTTTTCCCCGAACACGGTGGGCAGGGTGGCCACCCGCAGGTCGATGTCTCGGGACCCGATCCGACGGGTCACCCGGCCGTCTTGGGGGATACGGCGCTCGGCGATGTTGATGTCGGCCATGATCTTGAGCCGGGACACCACGCCGTTCTGGATGCTCTTGCGAAGGCGCATGCGCTCGTGGAGCACACCGTCGATCCGGTAGCGGATCCGGACGTCGTCCTGACCCGGCTCGATATGGATATCCGAGGCTCGGTCGCTCACCGCCTCGGTGATGAGCAGGTTGACCAGCTTGACGATAGGAGCGTCCTCGACCACCGAGCTCAGGCTGGCCAGGTCGTCGTCGTGGGCCTCGTAGGCGGCGGCGGCCTCGGAGGAGATGCTCTCGGCGTCCCCATCCAGGCCTTCGAACCGGTCGAGGGCGGCGATGATGCCGGCTTGGGAGGCCACCACGATCTTGATGTCCCGGCCGATGCTGGCCCGGATGTCGTCGGCGGCCACCACGTTGCGCGGGTCGGCCATGGCCACCATCAGGCGGTCCCCGTCCCATCCGACCGGGATTGCCTTGAGCCGGCGGGCCAGGGCCGGAGGCAGGAGGGATACGGCTGAGACATCGGGCATCCGGACGCTCAGGTCGATGTAGTCGAAGCCGGCCTGAGTGGCCAGGGCGGCCACCACGTCCTCCTCCTTGACCAGGCCACGCTGGGTGAGGATGCGACCCAGGGCCCCACCGCCGCCGATCTGCTCGGCCAGCGCCA
>DATLUK010000134.1:0-2735 GCA_035533195.1 Acidimicrobiales bacterium
GTGGAACACGGCCAGGCCCGAGCCGATCTCATCCGGGAAGGAGAAAAGATCCAGCTCCACCCCAAGCTTGCGGTGGTCGCGCTTGTCCGCCTCCTCCAGGCGATGGAGGTGCTCGGCCAGGTCGGCGGCGCTGGCCCAGGCGGTGCCGTAGATGCGCTGCAACTGGGGGCGCTTCTCATCCCCCCGCCAGTAGGCGCCGGCCACCCTAAGCAGCTTGAAGTGGCTGAGCCGTCCGGTGGACGGGACGTGAGGCCCCCGGCACAGATCGATGAAGTCCCCGGTGTTCCGGTACACCCCCACCGGACGCTCGGACGAGCCGCCCACCTCGGCTGTGTCCTCGGCCTCGGCCCGACCGGCGGCCACCCCCTCGAGGATCTCGATCTTGTAAGGCTGATCGGAAAAGAGGGCCAGGCCCTCCTCTACCGTGTGCTCCTCCCGGACGAAGCCCTGATCCTCGGCCACGATCCTGCGCATTCGTTCCTCGATCCGGCCCAGGTCCTCCTCGCTGAAGTGGGCGCCGTCGGGGAGGTCGAAGTCGTAATAGAAGCCGTCCTGAACGGGCGGGCCGATGGCGTAGCGCGCCCCCGGCCACAGCTGGGTCACGGCCTGGGCCATGACGTGGGCAGTCGAGTGGCGCAGAACGTGGAGTCCCTCGGGACTGTCGGCGGTGATGACCGCCACCTGGGCTCCGTCAGCCAGGGCCTCGTGGAGATCCCGCTCCTCCCCGTTGATGCGGGCGGCCACGGCCGCCTTGGCCAGCCGGGGGCCGATGGCCGCGGCCAGGTCAGCGGTAGTCGATCCGGGCGGCAGTGATCGGGAGGAACCGTCTGGGAGTGTGATGGTGATATCGCCCGGCATTGGCCGAGGATACCGGCGCGCCCGTGGGCGCTACCGCGGTTAAAGGAGCGCTTTCGGTCTCAGAGCCGAACGCCGAGGAGGGCGGCAGCCGAGGAGATACCGTGGCCGACGGCGGCGGCGGCGTCGATGGCGGCCAGGGCGGCCGGGGCGTTGAGGTCCTCGTCCAGGGCCGCCCGCACCTCATCCAGGGCGGCCTCCCCCTGACCGGCGTCCCGCCAGCGGGCCAGCCGGGCGGCGGCCTCAGGCATGTCCCGGTCGGTCCACTCCCAGCCGAACCGGTAGTGGTGGCCGATGACCGCCAGGCGGATGGCATCGGGCTCCCAATCCTTGAGCAGGTCGCTGGCGAAGACCAGGTTGCCCAGGGACTTGGACATCTTCTCCCCATTGAGGGCGACCATGGCGCAGTGCATCCAGTGGCGGACGAACGGTCGGCCCGTCACCGCCTCGGATTGGGCGGCCTCGCACTCATGATGGGGAAAGACCAGGTCCCCCCCTCCCCCGTGGAGGTCGATCTGATCCCCCAATTCCCTCATGGCCAGGGCCGAGCACTCGATGTGCCAGCCGGGCCGGCCCGGGCCCCAGAGGGAGTCCCACGCCGGCTCGTCCGGCGCCGAGGGCTGCCACAGGACGAAGTCCAGCGGGTCGCGCTTGTTGGGATCCTCCGGATTGCCCCCCCGCTGAGCGGCCAGCTCCAGCATCAGCGAGCGGTCGTAATGGGAGATCTGACCGAAGGAGCCGAAGGAGCTCACGTCGAAATAGACGGCTCCGCCGGCCCGATAGGCATGGCCGGACTCCAACACCATGCCGATGAAGCCGAGGATGTCGGGAATGGCCGAGGTGGCCCGGGGCTCACTCCAACTTTCCAGCAGCCCGAGGGCCCGCATGGTGGAATCGAAGCGGGCCATCTCCTCGGCGGCCAGATCGAGGAAGTGGACGCCCAGCTCCCTGGCCTTGCCCAGGATGCTGTCATCCACGTCGGTCACGTTGCGGACACAGCGGGTGTCGTGGCCGAGGTCCCGCAGCCGGCGCTGGAGGACGTCGTAGGTGACATACACGGTCACATGGCCCATGTGGGCGGCGTCGTAAGGCGTGATTCCGCAGGTGTACATGGTGACGATGGGACCGGGCTCGAAGGGCACGACCTCCCGCCGAGCGGTGTCATACAGGCGCATCACCTCACGAGCCCTCGGAAACGTCCTTATCCAGGCCGTGGAGTCGGATGGTGGTCCTGGTCTTGTAACGCCGGTTGACCTGGAGCAAAACGGCGGTGAAGGCCTCAGTGGCGGCGGCGGCGGCCAGGCTGCCGGCCCTCAGGGAGCGCAGGCCGGGGATGGCATCGACCAGGCCGGCGGTGGCCTCGGCCGCCCCGGAATGATCGGCGCAGATGATGACGTCGCAATCCACCGGGTCGTCCAACTGGCCCAACTCATGGGCGGGTACGTGATGGAAGGCCCCGGCCACGTGGGCGTCGGGCACGGCCGCCTGCACGGCGGCGGCTATCGATCCCCGGGGCGGGATCAGGGCCACTAGCTCGTTGCCCAGCCGGGTCAGGGCGTTGGCCATGCTGATAACGACCTTGCCGGCCAGAGCCGGCGCCACCGAGGCGGCGGTGGAGGCGGCCGCGTCCCAGGGGGTGGCCACCACCACCAGGCCGGCCCAGGCGGCGGCGTCCTCATTGGCCGCCCCGGTCAGATCCAGACTCCGGCCCGGCCAGCGGCCCTTGAGCTCGGCGCAGACCTCCTCGGCCCGTTCCGCCGAGCGGGACCCGATCCGGACCTGGTGGCCGATGTCGGCCAGGCGCAGGGCCAGGGCTCCCCCGGCCGGGCCGGTTCCCCCCAGCACCGCGATCCTCATCGCCACTTCACCCCCCCAACGTA
>DATLUK010000135.1:0-2474 GCA_035533195.1 Acidimicrobiales bacterium
GGGACTGTTCTCATCGCTGTCTCGGCATCTGCCCGACAACGCGATCCTCTCCTCTGACTCGGGGACGGCGGCCAACTGGTATGCCCGTCACATCAAGATCCGCAAAGGCATGAAGGCCATGCTGTCCGGCAACCTCGCCACCATGGTCCCCGGCGTGCCCTACGCCATCGCCGCCAAGTTCGCATTCCCGGACCGGGTGTCCGTGGCCATGGTCGGTGACGGGGCCATGCAGATGGGGGGCATGGCCGAGATGCTGACCGCGCTCAAGTACTACAAGACGTGGTCCGACCCACGCCTGATCGTCCTCGTCCTCAACAACGAGGACCTCAACCAGGTCACCTGGGAGCAGCGTGCGATGGAGGGGGATCCCCGTTTCGAAGGCTCGCAAGCCATCCCGTACATGCCCTTCGCCGACTACGCCAACCTCATCGGGTTGAAGGGCATCAAGGTCACCACCGCCGCCGAGATCGAGGGCGCGTGGGCGGAGGCCTTCGCCGCTGACCGTCCCGTGATCATCGACGCCATCACCACGCCGGACGAACCACCGATCCCCCCGCACGTCACCCGCGAAGAAGCCGAGGCGTTGATGAAGTCGGTGCTGGAGGATCCGAAAGGCGGCTGGCGGGGAGCCCTCGAAGGGTTCCGCGAGACGGTTCAAGCGTTCGTCCCGGGGCACTGAACGATGTCCAAGACGAAGACAGCCAGAGCGAAGACGCGCAGTCACGGCGAGGTTTTGGGCGAGGCCACCCATGTCATCGACAAGGTCGTCAGGAACGTTCAGCACGGCACGTTCGAACGTTCCCTCTCCGGGCTGACCGCGGCCGCGGCGGTGGTCACCACCGCGGAGATCTTCATCGAGCACTACGGAGCCAGCTTCGGCAACAAGTGGATGTGGAGCCCGATCATCGTCACGCCGCCGGTGGTCGTGGCTGGCGTCATGGGCGTGTTCAGCCGCAAGTGGGCCAAAACCGCCCTCCCGGCCACCGCCCTCATCTACACCGCCAACGGCCTTCTTGGGGAGTACTTCCATGCCCGGGGTGTGGCCCGCAAACCGGGCGGCTGGGGCCTCGCCTCCTACAACGTGCCGATGGGCCCGCCGATCGCCGCCCCGGGCCTGATGACGCTCGTCGGAGGTATGGGCTTGCTCGCGGCACTTCTCCGCCGTGAGGACGAATAGCGGTGAGGGACCTCTCGAAGCCGGACCATCTGCCCAACCTTCGGGAAGGTCGACAACCTCCCGAGCCGTCGTGGTTGCCCCGCCAGCGACGGGGCATCTCCCCCCAGATGATCGGGCGCTACCCCGACTACGACGTCTTCGATGCCTCGGACACCTGGGACGCAGCGACTGCCCGAGTGATCGCCGAACGGATGGAGGTGCGGGGGAACTTCGCGTTCTTCACCGAAGACGAGCAGCCCACGCTGCGGGCGCTGTGTGACGTGGCCGTGGCCCAGGACGCCGAGCCGCGTATCCCGGTGGCCGAACTGATCGACGAGAAGCTGGCCGCCGGACGCCTCGACGGCTACCAGTACGCGGATATGCCCGACGACCGCGAGACCTGGCGTCTGACCTTGGCCGCCCTCGATGAGGTGACGATCGAACGTCACGACTGGCACCGGTTCGCTGGCCTGGACGCCCGCTCTCAGGAAGCCATCGTCGAAGACTTCTCGAAAGCTCAGCTGCGCTCGGCGTCATTCGATCGGCTCAACATCACCCGGGCCTGGTCGGTGTGCATGCGCATGATCCTGGCCGCCTTCTACTCCCATCCCTGGGCGTGGAACGAGATCGGCTTCGGAGGACCGGCCTACCCCCGAGGGTTCATGCGACTCGGGCCGACGAGCACCCGCGAACCCTTCGAGCGGCCCGGCGCCACCGACGAGGACCCGGTGCGAACCGTGACCGAAGGCGACGCGTGATCCGACACCTTCTCAAAGGCGCCGTCGGACCGAAGGACAACGACTCCCGCTACCTCCTCGACGTCCACCGCCGAGACCTGCCCGGCGAGGACACGATGCGGACCTATCCCGACAGTGAGGAGGTCGATCTCTGCGTGGTCGGTGCCGGTGCCGGTGGCTCAGTGCTGGCCCAACGGCTGGCCCGGCGGGGCTGGAAGGTCGTGATCCTCGAAGCAGGGCCGTTCTGGCACCCCGACGAGGACTGGGTCTCCGATGAGGCCGGCTCCCATCAGCTCTACTGGACTCAAAAGCGGATCATCGGCGGGAACGACCCCATCGAGCTGGGCAAGAACAACTCGGGGCGAGGGGTTGGCGGGTCCATGGTCCACTACGCCGGTTACTGCCCTCGCTTTCACCCCTCTGACCTCCAGACCTACACGCTCGACGGGGTCGGGGCCGACTGGCCGATCTCCTACGAGGCCCTCCGTCCCCATTACGAAAAGGTCGAAGCCGAGCTTCCCGTCGCCGGGCAGAACTGGCCATGGGGCTATCCCCACACCTACCCCTTCTCGCCCCACCCG
>DATLUK010000136.1:0-3131 GCA_035533195.1 Acidimicrobiales bacterium
CGCCCTGGCCGGCATCGTCCTGCACGAGACGGCTCCGCCGGCCCCGGTGGGGTCGCTCACCGACCGGGAGCGCCAGGTCCTGGCCTGCCTGGTCCGGGGGGCCCGCAACGAGGAGATAGCCGCCGAGTTGTTCCTGTCCCCGTCCACCGTCAAGACCCATCTGAGCAGCATTTACGCCAAGCTGGAGGTGCGTAGCCGGCACGAGGCCACGGCCATCGCCCTCAAGCTCGGGCTGGTCCATCCCTGAATATGTGAACCAGATAGGCCCGTAGATGTGATCGGACCCCTCCGGATCGACTAGTAAAGGGGCCGTGAGCCAGGTCCTCGCCACGGAGCCCCCCAGTCGCTACGCCGCTCCGGCCCATCCGTCCCGGCCGCCGCTGCTGAATGTGGGCGTGATGGTGTGGCTGGGTTCGGAGCTGATGTTCTTTGCCGGCCTGTTCGCCGCCTTCTTCACGGTGCGGGCCCAGGACACCGTGGCCGGCGTGTGGCCCCCCAGGGGGATCCACCTCGATGTCCTGCAGTCGGGCATCTTCACCGCCATCCTGGTGGCGTCCAGCTTCACCATGCAGAGGGCGCTGTGGTCAGAGGAGCGCCGGGGCGACCGGGAGCAGGCCCGCCGCTGGGTGATCCTGACCTTCATCATGGGCTCCTTGTTCCTGGCCAACCAGGGATATGAGTGGTTCCACGTCGATTTCCGCATCTCGCATGACGCCTTCACATCTCTGTTCTTCCTCATGACCGGCCTGCACGGGCTCCACGTCTTCGTGGGCCTGGTGGCCATGGCCGCTTTCTACGGGCGCCTGGCCGGGCCCGGCGGGGACCCGGGCGAACGCTCGGTGTTCCAATGCGTCACCTACTACTGGCACTTCGTCGACGTTGTATGGGTCTTCCTGTACAGCGCCATCTTCCTCCTGAAGGGGTAATCAGGCCTTCCATGCCCCCCTCTGATCGACCCGTCCGACCGGCCATGGCCCGCCGGACACGCCAGATGGCCCTGCCTGCGCTGCTCGTCATGGGCGTGGCCGCCGTGTCCATCGTCCTGTTCGGCTCTACGGCCCGGGCCCAGAGCGCCGGCTCGACGGCGGCCACGGTCCAGCCGGCGGCGCCGGCCACCACGGTCCAGTCGGCCGCGTACGTCACCTCGGTCCAGCCGGCGGCGCCGGCCACCACCGTGCCGGCCGGCACCCACAACCACGCCCTGGGCAACACCGGGGGCACCCACTACCAGGACACCGAGTTGGGCGCCGGGGCGGCCACCGGTAGGCAGCTGTTCGTCCAGGCCTGCTCCTCCTGCCACGGCACCGGTGCCGAGGGATCGGCCCGGGCGCCCACCCTGGTCGGCCTGGGCTCGGCAACGGTGGACTTCTGGATCATCACCGGCCGCATGCCGCTGGAGATCCCCAGCCAACAGGCCATGCGCAAGAACCCGATCTTCTCCATCACCCAGGCCAAGGAGATAGCCCAGTACGTGGCCTCCCTCCAGGTGCCCGCCTACGCGGGCAGCCAGCCCCCGGGCCCCTCCATTCCCGGGACCATCGATCTGTCCAAGGCCAACTTGGCGCAAGGCGGGGAGTTGTTCCGCCTCAACTGCTCCACCTGCCACAGCCTGACGGCCAGCGGCGGGGCCCTTAGCTACGGCGCCTTTGCCCCCGCCCTGGGCTCGGACACACCTCTGGAGATAGCCGAGGCCATCCGGACCGGACCGGGCAACATGCCCCGCTTCACCATCGCCCAGCTCTCCAGCCAGGATGAGGCCGACATCATCAAATACGTCCGATACGTCGTGCATCCCCAGGACCACGGCGGGTTCAACCTCGGCCACGTCGGGCCGACTACCGAGGGCTTCATCGGGATCGTGGTCGGGGTGGGCCTTTTGATGCTGGCCGCCTTCTGGATAGGAGACCGGGCATGACCGACGTCAGCGGGCCCCACGACCCCGGCGCCCCGGCGGGGCACGCCGGGGCCTCCGGCGGGCATGGCGACCCCGGCGGGCACGGCGCCGCCCCCATCGGGACGACCGACACCGAGACCTACGCTGCTCAGCTGTCGGTGGCGGCCAGGAACCCGAAGCGGGTCGAGATGGTCGTCGGGGCCTCGTTCATCCTGGCCATCCTGTCCGTGTTCGTTTTGGGCTGGATCTACACCCAGCGGGGCAACCCCCAGATCGAAGGGGCCATGCTCTTCGTCCTCTTCGGGGGCATCGGCTTCGGCATGGCGGCCTGGGGCAAGTACCTCATGCCCCGGGGACCTTTCGTGGAGGAGCGGGAGGTGCTCACCTCCGAGGCCGATGGGCACGCCTTTGCCGAGACGCTCAAGCGGGGCCAGGTCGCCATCGAGGGGCGACGCTCGTTCCTGCTCAAGCTCTTCCTGGCCGCCAGCGGGCTGATGGGCGCCATCCTGCTCTTCCCCCTGCGCTCCCTGACCCCGGTGGGGGCGTCGGCCAACGGGCCGTTCTACAAGACCCAGTGGAAGCCGGGCTCGCTGGTGGTGGACGAGAACAACAACCCGGTCCACTACACCACCCTGGACGTGGGTGGCTCCATGACCGTCTTCCCCCAGGGCTACACCGACGCCGAGGACGACCAGACCCTACTGATCCGGGCCTCCCTCAATCCGGTGGCCCCGCCCGACCAGTCCCACAAGTTGCAGTGGTCCCCGGTCGGCTATCTGGCCTTCTCCAAGCTGTGCACCCACGCCGGCTGTCCGGTCGGCCAGTACGAGGCCGAGTACCAGAAGCTGCTCTGCCCCTGCCACGAGTCGACCTTCAACGTGCTCGACGCCTGCGCCGTGGTCTTCGGCCCGGCGCCCCGGCCGCTGCCCCAGCTGCCGCTCACGCTAGATTCCAACGGCTATCTCCGGGCCCTGTCGAGTTACGGTGAGCCGGTTGGCCCAGGCTTCTGGTACAGGGACGCACTGTGACACTGATCAGCGGAAGCAGTACCCCCGTCGGGATGCGGGAGAAGGCGGCCGACGCCGGTAAGAAGGCTGCCGTCAAGCAGGGCAAGGACATCGATGAGCGCCTGGGCCTGGCCTCAGCCGGCCGGTGGATGCTCAATTACATCTTCCCCGACCACTGGTCCTTCATGTTGGGCGAGATCGCCCTCTACTCCTTCATCATCCTGCTGCTG
>DATLUK010000137.1:0-3265 GCA_035533195.1 Acidimicrobiales bacterium
GATCGTGCGCCTGGTTGACGCCCGGGGCCGGACGGTGCACACCGTCAGCCAGCGCATCGGGTTCCGACGGATCGAGACATCCGGTCGGTGCCTGCGGGTCAACGGCCAGCCGGTCATGATCCGCGGCGTCAACCGTCACGACTTCGACCCCGAGCGGGGCAAGGCGGTTACCCGGGACGGGATCGACACCGACCTGTTGACCATGAAGGCCCACGGCATCAACGCGGTTCGTACCTCGCACTACCCCAACGATCCCTATCTCCTGGATCGCTGCGATGAGCTCGGTCTGTACGTCATCGATGAGGCCGACATCGAGACTCACGGCCGGATATTCAGCCTCATCAACGATCTCCGCTTCCGGGCGGCCTTCGGCGAGCGAGTTCTGCGCATGGTGTACCGGGACCGCAACCACGCCTGCGTCATCGCCTGGTCGCTCGGCAACGAGTCCGGTGATGGCTCGGTCCACGAGGGCCTGGCCGCCGAGCTGCGGCGCCTGGACCCGTCCCGTCCCGTGCACTACGAGGGGGCCCAGCGCTTCCGGGTGATCGGCGCCGGTCGGGCCACCGACCTGGTGTGCCCGATGTACCCCGAGATCGAGGCCATCCAGGCCTGGGCGGCCACGCCCGTAGAGAGCGACGGTCGTCCCCTGGTTCTGTCCGAGTACTCCCACGCCATGGGCAACTCCAACGGAAGCCTTGACGAGTACTGGGCGCTGTTCTGGTCCACGCCCGGCCTGCACGGCGGTTTCGTGTGGGATTGGAAGGACCAGGCCCTGAACAAGACGGCGGAGGATGGGACGCAGCACTGGGCGGTGGGCGGCGCCTTCGGGGAGGAGATCCACGATGGGACCTTCTGCACGGACGGGCTGACCTGGCCGGACACCTCCCCCAAGCCGGCCCTGCGGGAGCTGGCCCATCTGGTTCAGCCTCTCTCGGCCACTCTGGTCAGCGCCGGCCGCCACCGTCTGAAGGTGCGGGTGTCCAGCCGCTTCGACCACTCCGACCCGGTGACGGCCGGACTGGAGGGTCACTGGCGGCTGCGGGTCGATGGGGTGGAGACAGCCGCTGGGCCGGTGGCACTAGCCAAGACCATCCGGCCCCGGGGCCGGACGACCCTTGAGCTTCCGGTGGGCCGACCCGCCGACCTGGAGCCGGAGCAGGAGTGTCACCTCGACATCGAGTGGCGCCAAGGCGCGGACCGACCCTGGGGCCCGGTCGGCCACCTGGTGGCGTGGGACCAGCTGGAGCTGCCCCGGCCGAAGTCACCGGCTCATCGCGGTCCGGACCGACGGAAGCCCGCCGCGGACAGTCGGCCACCGGTCGTACTCACCGAGGCCGGCGGGGGGTCGGCGAGGGCCTGGCGGGTGGACAGCGGGGACGTGACCGCGCGCTTCGGGGTCGACGGGGCCCTCCAGGGCCTAGAGCTGGCCGGACGGCCGCTGCTCACGCGGGGTCTGGAGGCCTGTCTCTGGCGCTGCCCGACCGACAATGACGGCTGGCGCCTGGATGACCCGGTCGGTCCCCTGGTCGGCTGGCTCGCCCTCGGGCTCGACGCCCTGACCGCCGCAGGGGCCCGTGGAGAGGTCCGGGCCCGGAGCGGGTCCGACGGACCCCTGGTGCGGGCCGAGCACCGGGTGGGACTCCAGAGCCGGACCATCGAGGGAGAGGCCGGGCGGATCGAGTTCGCCACACGGGTGGAGGTGGTGGCCGCCGGCGTCGCCACCGTCCGGGCTCGGATGAAGGTCCCCCGAGCCTTCACCGATTTGCCTCGGATCGGGGTGACCTTTGGCGTGCCGGCGGAGCTTGACCGACTGAGCTGGTTCGGGCCGGGACCGGACGAGACCTACCCGGACCGTCGGGCTGCCGCCCTGGTCGGCCGGTGGTCCACCTCGGTGGACTCGCAGTACGTCCCCTACGTCCTGCCCCAGGAACACGGCCATCACGTGGACGCCCGCTGGCTCGAGCTGACCGACACCGGGGGCGTCGGACTCCGGATTTCTGCCATCGAGCCCGGTCGTGTCGGTTTCTCAGCCCGTCGTCACGGGGACGCCGACCTCGCCCTCGCCACCACGACGGCCGAGTTGAAGGCCGGGCCTGACGTCGAGGTGCATTTAGACGCCGCCCATCGTGGTCTCGGCACCGCCGCGTGCGGGCCCGACGCCCGTCCGGCTTATCGGGTCGGTCCCGGCACCTACCGCTGGACCTGGTCCCTGGCCCCGCTGGGCCCGGGCTGAGTCGTCTATTTGCTGGTCAGTTCGGCGAGCAGAGCGTCGGTGCGCCGCTCCCAGTCGCTCAGCAGCTCCCGGGCGGAGGTTCCGTGGTGATCACGACTGTGCCGATCGATGTCGTCCTGCCGGCAGACCGGGCAGGGCGAATGGAGACCAGCCGAGTGTCCGCATCCGACTCCGTTGGTGATGGTCATAACCCGCACCCCCTGTAGGGACCCGCCCCATATGGTGATCGGCACAGACGCCCAGGTGGTGTATGACCCGTTGTGGTTATTAATGCCCCACCAGCGGACTAGTTCGTTGCGACCGGCCCGATGGTTGGCTTACTGCCCGTTAGTGTCCGCCCGGGACAGCTTGGGAGGATGGTCATGGTCGAGGATCTGCAGGACCCACGTCGGGTGGAGCCGCCGTTCGTGCTGGGCGAGCGGGAGATAGTCGAAGGCTGGCTCGAGTTCCATCGCATGACCCTGCTCCTCAAGTGCGAGGGCCTCGATGATAAGCAACGAAAAGCTCGGCCCATAGCCTCATCCAAACTGTCGCTGCATGGCCTTGTCCGCCACATGGCCGAGGTCGAGAGGAACTGGTTCCAGCGGACATTGCTGGACAACTCGGCCCCTCCAATCTGGTTCGACCCGGCCATCCAAGACAGCGAGCTGGTGCCTCTGGATGATGCCGACTGGGAGTCGGATCTGGTCGCCTGGGAGGAGGAGTGCGGGGCCAGTCGACGGGCCGCCGCTGGTCGGGATCTCGACCAGTGCGGCACCCGTCGGGGCGAGCCCTGTTCGCTGCGGTGGATCTACACCCACATGATCGAGGAGTACGCCCGTCACAACGGCCACGCCGACCTCATCCGGGAGCTGGTAGACGGCGCAGTCGGTTGCTGATGCCCTGGTTGGACCCGGCCGGCCCTGGTTCCGGCTGGCCCAGGCAGAAACGGGCTGGCGGGGCATCGGGTACGCTCTTGGACCCTCCTCCGGAGGGGTTTGCACGGCCCCATCGTCTAGAGGCCTAGGACACCACCCTCTCAAGGTGGCGACA
>DATLUK010000138.1:0-3083 GCA_035533195.1 Acidimicrobiales bacterium
ATCGAACGGACGGTGGCCGAGATGTACCGCGACGATGAGGAGAACCGGTTCCTGGAGGTCACCTACCAGAACGGTGACAAGGAGATCCTCTTCTTCAAGGACTTCTCCTCCGGGGCCATGATCGAGAACATCGTGCGCCGGGCCAAGAAGTTGGCCATCAAGCGGAACATCGCCGGGGAGGGCCGCGGCATCCGTACCTCCGATCTCCTGGCCTCCATCAAGCAGGAGTACAAGGAGCAGGAGGACCTGCCCAACACCACCAACCCGGATGACTGGGCCAAGATCTCGGGCAAGAAGGGCGAGCGCATCGTCTATGTCCGGACCCTCATGGCCCGGGAGGACGCGACCAACGGAGGCCGGGCCATCGAACGGGTGGGTACCGGGCAGTACCTGTAACCGGTTCTGTGTAGCGTCGGATCCATGGCCATCCCCAAGGTCTGCGGCATCGAGACCGAGTTCGGGATCATGGGCGGGGCGGGGGAGCACAACCCGATAGCCGCCTCTTCGGCCCTCATCAACGCCTACGTCAGCGAGTTCCAACGCCGGGTGGGCTGGGACTTCGAAGACGAGGCCCCCGGCAACGACGCCCGCGGCTTCGCCCGCGAGGGCGCGGCCCCGCCCGAGGTGGAGACCAACCTGGTCAACACTGTCCTGACCAACGGGGCCCGCTACTACGTCGATCACGCCCATCCCGAGTACTCCTCCCCGGAGTGCACCAGCGCCCGGGCCATCGTGATCTTCGATCGGGCCGGGGAGCGGATCCTCATCCGTTCCATGGCCGCCGCCGAACGCCTGTTCGGAGCCAGCCAGGGAATCGTGGTGTACAAGAACAACTCCGACCGCAAGGGCAACTCCTACGGCTGCCACGAGAACTATCTGGTCGACCGGGCCGTGCCCTTCGCCAAGCTGGTCCATCACCTGATCCCTTACCTGGTGACCAGGCAGATCTTCGCCGGGGCGGGCAAGGTCGGAAGCGAGGCGCCGGGCGCTTCCGGAACGGTCAACTTCCAGCTCTCCCAGCGAGCCGACTTCTTCGAGGAGGAAGTGGGCCTGGAGACCACCCTCAAGCGCCCCATCATCAACACCCGGGACGAGCCCCATTCCGATGGCCAGAAATACCGCCGGCTCCACATCATCCTGGGCGACGCCAACCTGGCCGAGGTGGCGACCTATCTCAAGGTGGGGGTCACTTCGCTAGTCCTGGCCATGATCGAAGACGATTGGCTGGCGGATACCGACCTCACCTTGGCGGCCCCCGTTCAGGCCCTGCGCCGGGTCTCCTACGACCTGACCCTCGCCCTGCCCCTGGACCTGGCCGACGGCCGGAAGCTCTCCGGGCTGGAGATCCAGTGGGCCCTCCACGACCTGGCGGCCAAGTACGCCCACGAGCGGGGCCTGGACTGCCTGGGCCCCGACGGGGACGGGGATGCGGTCCTGCGCCGCTGGGGGCAGGTCCTGGAGGGCCTCGAGTCCGACCCCATGACTCTGGCCGACCAGTTGGACTGGGTGGCCAAGTACCGGATCGTCAACGGCTACCGGGAGCGCCACCAGCTCGGCTGGGACGACCACCGCCTGGCGGCCATGGACCTGCAGTACCACGATCTGCGCCCCGAGCGGTCCCTTTTCACCCGTCTGGACATGCAGCGGATATCCACCGACGCCGAGGTGGAGGCGGCCATGACCGAGCCGCCTCGGGACACGCGGGCCTACTTCCGGGGAAAGTGCCTCCAGCGCTGGGCCTCTTCCATCGCCGCCGCCAACTGGGACTCACTGGTCTTCGACCTGGGTACTGATCCCCTGAGGAGGGTTCCGATGATGGAACCCCTAAGGGGTACGGCTGTTCACGTCGATAGTTTGTTAGAAGGATGTAGAAGCCCAGCCGAGCTGCTGGAAAGACTGGGTTCATAGGAGACCGATGCCAGAGCGCGAGCAGAAGAAACGACAGGCCCCGCCGAGAGAGGAGACCACCGAAGAGGCGGCTCCGGCCGGCACCGAGAAGGGCGAGAAGCTCAAGGCCGAGCTCGACGACCTTCTGGACGAGATCGACGAGGTCCTGGAGGACAACGCCGAGGAGTTCGTCCGCAACTACGTCCAGAAGGGCGGCCAGTGAGGCGCGGGGCGTCGCGGCGCCCATGAGCCTGCCGCTCTTCCCCGCCACCGAGGACCCTGGCCCCAGCTTCACCGAACTGCTCCGGCGGGTCGGGCCAGCGGCCGCCGTGCCGACTTCTCCCTCCGTCACTCCGGTCACCCACGGCACGACCGTCTTGGCCATGCGCTATTCCGCGGGCATCCTCATGGCCGGGGACCGGCGGGCCACCGCCGGCCACGAGATCGCCCACCGTTCGGTGGAGAAGCTCTTTCCGGCCGACAGCCACTCCGGGGTGTGCTTTGCCGGGGCGGCCAGCCCCGCCATCGAGATGGTCCGTCTGTTCCAGACCCAGCTGGAGCACTACGAGAAGGTGGAGGGCCTGGCCCTGACCCTGGAGGGCAAGGCCAACCAGCTGGGCCAGATGATCCGCCAGAACCTCCCGATGGCCATGCAGGGCTTCGTGGTGGTGCCCCTGTTCGCCGGATTCGACCTGCGGCGCCAGACAGGGCGCATCTTCACCTACGACCCTTCCGGCGGCCCGTATGAGGAGCGCGACTTCCAGACCACCGGCTCCGGCGGCCGGGACGCCCGGACGGCCATCAAGATGGTCTTCAAGGACGACATGGACCGGGCCCGGGCGATCGAGGTGGCCGTCCAGGCCCTCTACGAGGCCGCCGATGAGGACACCGCCACCGGCGGGCCCGACGTGGTGCGCGGCATCTACCCGACGGTCGCCACCATCACCGCCGACGGATTCGAGCGGGTGCCCGAGGCCGAGGTGGCCGAGAGCTTCAACACCCTGATCGGGCGGCGCACCGCCTCGGGAGGCAGAGCATGACGGCCGCTGGCGGGGCAGGGGCCCCGGCCGTGCGGAGGAGGCCGGGTTGGGGTGCCCGGCCGGGTGAACCAACATGAGCATGCCCTTCTACGTGGCTCCCGAGCAGGTCATGCGCGACCGGGCCGACTACGCCCGCAAGAACGTGGCCCGGGGCCG
>DATLUK010000139.1:0-2855 GCA_035533195.1 Acidimicrobiales bacterium
GCCCCGGCCGGGTCGGCGATGGCTGTTCCCGCCGGGATTATGAGCAGGTTCTCCTGCCCGGGGTAGACGACGGAGCTGTCACTCAGATCCTTGCCGCCGAGCACCTCGGCCAGTCCCGGCGAACGGCCGATGCCGGCGTACTGGTGCAGGACCGGCCGACGCATGTCCCCGTCCACCAGGGCGGCGGCCACCCCCAGCTCGGCCATGGCCAGGGCCAGGTGCACGGCAACGAAGGACTTGCCCGTCTCGGGGGCCAGGCTCACTATGGCCAGGGTCCTGACCTCCTCGGCCTGGGTCATGAACATCATATTGGTGCGCAGGGTGCGGAAGGCCTCGACCATATCGGCGCCTTCGCCATCGGGAACATGGGCCAGGACGGGTACTCCGGTCACCCGCATGATCTCCTCGTCCAGGTTGGCCTGGGGGAAGCGGTCGCTCATGATCTCGATGGCGACCGACCCCTCGGCCGCCAGCACCAGAGCGGTGACGAACGCCAGAGCCCCCTCCCTGGTCGGCTTCGGCGCTATGGGGCCGGGGCTGGCCGCCGGGCTCGACACCACCGTCAGCTGATCGGCGGGTTGCAGCTGGCGCTGGGTGGCCGCCTGGAGCAGGGCCCCGTATTCCGAGCTGAGCGCGGCGCTGAGGGAAGGGTCGGAGACAGCCGAGGTCTTGGACAGCTCGTTCTGCACGGTGGCGATGCGGGCCTCGACCGGCGCCAATTGGGACTTGAGGGTGACGGCCTGCTGGTTGGAGACGGTGTTGAGGAGGGAGGCCACCAGGGACCCGTCCAGAGCAACCGCCGCCGAGGGTGTCGGGCCGGTGGCCGTGGCCGTGATGAAGCCCACGCTCGTCGAGGCCGTCACGGTCAGCCGGCTGGCCGCGGTGGGCTCGCTGATCCCCAGCTTCGACCCCGCCGCCGCCGCCGCCGCCACCGGGCGGGTGGTGGCCAACTGTGCATAGGTGCTGGCCAGGAAGGTGGCGTCGGCCTGGCTCGTAGAGGGGTTGCCCTGGGCGCTGGCGGCCGGGGTCACGCTGATCTGGGCAACGGCCTGGTAGGTCTTGTGCTCGGTCTCCATCACGCCAACCACGGCCACGGAGATGAGCAGGGCGATGCCCAGCGTCACCCATTTGCGCCGCCAGATAATGGCGAAGTGGGCGCCCAGATCCATACCGGGAAACGGTACTCGCTGAGGCATTCCGCCCCTCGCCACACCCAGAGGTCACCGTCGGGGCCGCCGGGGAGCGAGACTGGCTTGTGAGTATTTCGGGCCGAGCCCGTCCCGATCTGTTGGTGGGTGCCGCCGTCGTCGGCTTGGTCGTCGTTGCGGCCCTCGCCCTGGCCTGGCTGGCGCACCGACCGGGTGGCGGCGTCCCCGCCCCCCGGTCGTGCCACCCCCCGGCCCCGCTGGCCCTCCCGGCCCTGAGCGTGCTGCCCGCCGGCTTGGCCGTGGGAATATCGCCTGGGGCCGACGTCGAGCACCTGACCCCTTCCGCCCTGGCCCGGGAATTCGGTTCCATGCGTTCAGCCGGCGCCCGCTGGGTCAGGCTCGACGTGTTCTGGCCCGACGCCGAGCCCGCTCCGGGGCGCTATTACTTCTGTCAATTCGACAACGAGATGGTCCAGGCCCGCAAGGCAGGCCTTTCCGTTCTGTTGGTAATGACCTACGGGCCGGATTGGTCCCGGTCCCACGAAGCCGACTTCGCCGGGTTTGCCGGGGTGGTCGCCCGTCGCTACTCGGGGTTGGGCATCAACGAGTTCGAGATCTGGAACGAACCCAACCTCGGGGCCAACTGGTGGGGCGGGCGGGCCGACCCGGCCGGCTACACCGGACTGCTCCGGGCCGGGGCCGGGGCCATCCACCAGGTCGATCCTGCGGCGGTGGTGGTGGCCGGCGCCCTGGCCGAGTCCAGCGGAGGATCGGGAAACCTCACCCCCGGCTCGTTCCTGTCCGGCATGTACGCCGCCGGGGCCAAAGGCAGCTATCAGGCGCTCTCGGTCCACCCCTACTCCTTCCCGGCCCCGCCGGTGGCCGGAGACCCGGCCAACGGCTGGAGCCTGGTCCGGACGACCCGCGCCCTGATGGCGGCCCACCACGACCCCGCCGGGCTGTGGCTCACCGAGTACGGCGCCCCCACCGGACCCAACGGGGTCTCCGACGCCCAGCAGGCCACCGAGATCGCTGGCGCCTTCAGGCTGAGCCGCACCACTCCCGGGGTCAGGGCTCTGTTCATCTTCGAGTGGATCGACAACTCCTACGATCCAGCCTTCGGCCTGCTCGACGGTGACGGGACGGCCAAACCGAGCCTGCGCACCTTCACCGACGAGGCGGCCCGGTGACAGCGCTGGCCGGTGAGCCGGGTCGGGAGGCGGGGTCGGTCACCGCCCGGCTGCTGGCTGTCTCCCACACCGGTGAGCACTCCGGAGCCGAGGTGGTGCTCCGACGGCTGCTGCGGGCGGCTACCGAGGCCGGCTGGGTCGTCAGTGCAGCCAGCCCCGAGGGGCCCATGGCCGAAGCGCTACGCCAGGACGGCGTGGTCGTGCATCTGCTGCCCGACCTCAAGCTTCCCTCCGGCCCGGCTCCGCTGGCGGCGGCCCAGCTGGGCGTCCGTCAGGTGGTGGCGGCCATCCGGCTGCGCCGGCCTGTCGGCTCGGCCGACACCGTGGTGGTCAACGGCCTCCTCGGTCTGGGCGCGCTCCTCCCCTTCCGGCGACGAGCCCGGGTGGTCTGGCTCGTCCACGACGTCATCGAGAGGCGGGACCGGTTGTTCTTCCTTCGGCTGTTCCGCCGGGCGGCCGGTCTGACCGTGGCCGTGTCCGACGCCACGGCCGCGCCGCTGCGGGCGCGCGGGCTGAA
>DATLUK010000140.1:0-13424 GCA_035533195.1 Acidimicrobiales bacterium
CTGGTCGGGGGCGAGGTCATCGACCCGGGCCACCACCGACCCATCCACCGCCGCGCCCGCCAGCTCGCTGGCCTGATCGGCCAGTCCGCGGCGTTGGGCCTGGCGCAGGGCATCCTCGGAAGCCCGCTGGCGCTCCATCAGCCGGCTGACGGCGTCAGGCAGCTCTTCGGGGCGGGCCTTGAGGAGGGTGGCCGCGCGCCCGAGCACGGCTTCGTCCTGGTCGATGCGCTCGAGAGAGGCCGTGCCGGTCAGGGCCTCGATCCGCCGGACGCTGGCGCCTATCGAACCCTCCGAAAGGATCCGGACCGGGCCGATCATGCCGAGCGCGCCCACGTGGGTGCCCCCGCATAGCTCCACCGAGGCGTCCCCGGCCTCCACCACCCGCACCGTCTCACCGTATTTGTCCCCGAAAAAGGCGATGGCGCCCCGCTCCCGGGCCTCGGCCATGGGCATCTCGGTGGTGCGCACCGCCGAGTCGGTTATGACGGTCTGGTTAACCAGTCGCTGGACCCGGGCCAGCTCCTCCTGGCTCGGAGCAGCGAAGTGACTGAAGTCGAACCTCAACCGGTCCGGCGCCACCAGGGACCCCTGCTGTTTCACATGATCGCCCAGGACATGGCGCAGCGCCCAGTGCAGGAGATGGGTGGCGGTGTGATTACGGCGAATCGCATCTCTCCGCTCCCCGTCCACCACCGCCTCCGCCTCCTGCCCGGTGGAGACCTCGCCTTCGACCGGACGGCCCAGATGGCGGGTTAGGCCCGGAAGGGCGTAGTTGGTGTCGAGCACCTCGATGATCCCAGTGGAGGTGGTAATCCGGCCGGTGTCGCCCACCTGGCCTCCGCCCTCGGCATAGAAGGGGGTGCGGTCCAAGAAGACCTCCACCGTGCCGGAGCCGGCGTCGGTGCCGGCGGCGGTGTCGAGGACGGCCAGCACCCGGCCGGTGGCCTGCACTCCGTCGTAGCCGAGGAAGGCCGTGGTGCC
This sequence comes from Acidimicrobiales bacterium, assembly GCA_035533195.1. Taxonomy (GTDB): domain Bacteria; phylum Actinomycetota; class Acidimicrobiia; order Acidimicrobiales; family JAJPHE01; genus DAHUYE01. The sequence continues at coordinate 982 of DATLUK010000140.1, forward strand.
GTTCTCCTCAAGCAGTTGGCGGTAACGCTTATCGGCGGTGGCCGCCCCGATTCCGTCCTTGCCCGCCCGCCGGGCCCGGTCCCTCTGGGCGGCCATCTCCGCCTGGAAGCCGGCCATGTCCACGGTGATGCCCCTCTCGGCCGCCACCTCCTGGGTGACCTCGATCGGAAAGCCGTGGGTGTCGTGGAGGCGGAAGGCGATCTCACCGCTGATCGTCCCCGATCCCGAGGCCAGCTCCTCCTCCAACAGCGCCGATCCCGAGCGCAGGATGTGACGGAAGCCCTCCTCCTCCCGGACCACGATCTCGGTGATGACCTCGGCCGAGGTCGCCAGCTCCGGGTAGGCGCCCGACATGACCTCCCGCACCGCACCGATGAGGCGCTCGGTGACGGGCTTGTCCGCTCCGAGCTGGTAGGCACGGCGCACGGCCCCCCGGATCACCCGGCGCAGGACGTAACCCCGCCCCTCGTTGGACGGAAGCACCCCGTCGGAGACCAGGAAGGACATGGCCCGGGCGTGGTCGGCCATTACCCGGAGGGCTACGTCGGTCGGCTCGTCCTGCCCGTAGGTGGCACCGGTGACGGACTGGGCCGTCTCCAGGAGCGGGAGGAATAGGCTGGTCTCGAACACCGAGGTCTTTCCCTCCAGCAGGGGAAGGATGCGCTCCATCCCCGCTCCGGTGTCGATGTTCTTCTTGGGCAGGTCGACCAGACTGCCGTCGGGCTGGCGCAGCAGCTGCATGAAGACCAGGTTCCAGATCTCGACGTACCGCTCCTCCCCGCCATGGAGGGGACCGCCGGCCGCGCCGTGCTCGGGCCCCTTGTCAAAGTAGAGCTCGGAGGACATACCGCAGGGACCGGGGGCACCCTTCTGCATCTCCCAGAAGTTGTCCTCGCCCATGCGCTGGACCCGTTCGCCAGGCACGCCGATGGCATCGCGCCAGATGGCCTCGGCCTCATCGTCCTGCTCGTAGACGCTGACCCAGACACGCTCCCCATCCAGGCCGAGTGTCTCGGTGACCAGCTCCCAAGCGAAAGGGATGGCCCGTTCCTTGAAGTAGTCACCGAAGCTGAAGTTGCCCAGCATCTCGAAGAAGGTGAGGTGCCGGGTGGTCTGGCCCACGATGTCGACGTCGGCAGTGCGGAAGGACTTCTGCACGCTGGTGGCCCGGGGCCAGGGCGCGGCCTCCTCACCGAGGAAGACGGGCACGAACTGCACCATGCCGGCGTTGACGAGTAACGGCGCCGAGGGATGATGCGGGATCAGGCTGGCCGACGGGACCAGGGCGTGCTCCCGCTCTACGAAATAGCCCGTGAAGGCGCGGCGCAGCTGGTCGGCATCCATGGAGCGTTCCAGGTTACCGGCGGGTGCCCAGCGATTCCCGCAGTTCCGCTTCCCGTTCGGACATGGCCTGGCGTCCCTCGCTGACCGCGGACCGGATGTCGGCCCCTAGCCCCCGCATGGCATTGGACAGGTCGGAGGAGACCCGCTCCGGGGTGTACCGCTCGATGGTCGAGCGCACCGTCCTCATGATCCAGAACGACATCCCGAAGCCGAGGCCGGTTCCCACCGCCAGCCAGAACAGACGCTTGAACACCCCGGGTTAGTCCTCGCTCTTGCGCCGGAACCGGGAGATGGCCCGGGATGTCCCCGAGCCGAAGGCCAGCGCCTTGATCACCGGGTTGGAGAAGGCCAGGTAGGCCAGATGACCGGCCGAGTCGACCGTGGCCGATATGGATGTCACCGTCTCGAGCAGCCCGTCCATACGGGCCAACTCGGCCTCGGTCCGCTCGGCTATGCCGCGCATCTGACTGAGGAGGGGCAGGGTCTGGTCCCTGATCTCCCCGGCGCTGCGCCCGACGGCCTCGACCGTCCCGGCCAGCATCTTTACCGAACGCCGCAGCGAGACGACCGCCACGATCAGAACCACTGCCACGATCAGGCCGACGCCGCCGCCGATGATCGCTCCGACATCGGCCGCACTCATGGCCAGGGACTCTATCGAAGCCTCTCATCGCCCCGGGCCGGCCCCGGGACCCGAAAAGCGGGCTCAGGTCGCTTCGCCCTGGCCCTTGTCCTGTGCCAACCGGCTGGCCCCCCACCGCAAGGACCGCTCCCGACCGTGGAGGGAGGCCTCGTAGTAGGTGTGGCCGGCCACCTCGGGTGGGCGGTACTCCTGATCCAGCCACCCGGAGGGGTCATCGTGGGGATAGCGGTAGCCGACTCCATGGCCCAGGGACTGGGCCGAGCGGTAGTGCGAGTCCCGCAGATGGGCCGGGACGGGGCCGGCCGGCAGGTCCCGGACATCGGCTTGGGCCAGGGACAAGGCCACGGTCACCCGGTTCGACTTGGGGGCGGTGGCCAGGTGGATCACAGCCTGAGCCAGGTTGAGCGAGGCTTCCGGCAGCCCGATGTGCTCCACCGCCCGAGAGGCGGCTTCGGCCACCAGGAGGCTGGTGGGATCGGCCAAGCCGATGTCCTCCGAGGCCAGGATGACCAGGCGCCGGGCGATGAAGCGAGGGTCCTCACCCGCCTCCACCATCCTCACCATCCAGTACAGCCCGCCGTCGGGGTCCGAGCCCCGGATGGCCTTGATGAAGGCGGAGATGACGTCGTAGTGCTCGTCGGCGCTGTAGCGCAGCGCCCGCCGGTCGGCGGCCGCCTCGGCATCGGCCAGATCGACCCGGCCCTCTTCCCCGCCATCACGGACCGAGGCCAGGGCGATGGCGGCCTCCAGGATGGTCAGCCCGGCCCGGACATCCCCGTCGGCCATGGCCACAATGTGGGAGACCGCCTCGTCCGAGGCGTCGACCCTCTCGGCGACCAGCGCCCGGCGTAAGACCTCCTGCACCTGTGCCGGCTCCAGACGGTTGAGGCGGTAGAGGGTCGTTCGGCTGAGCAGAGCGGCGTTGAGGGCAAAGGACGGATTCTCGGTGGTGGCCCCTATGAGGGTGATCTGGCCGGACTCGACCGAGGGCAGCAAGGCGTCCTGCTGGGCCTTGTTGAACCGGTGGACCTCATCGAGGAAAAGGATCGTCCCCTGGCCTCTTTCCCCCAGCCGCCGTCGGGCCTCCTCCAGCACAGTCCGGACGTCGGCCACCCCGGCTGACACGGCGGACAGGGTGGCGAACTCCCGACCGGTGGAGTCGGCCACCAACCGGGCCAGGGTCGTCTTGCCCGTCCCTGGAGGTCCCCACAGGATGGCCGAGGACAGCCGGTCGGTCTCGATGAGGGCGCGCAGCGGAGCTCCCTGGCCGACCAGATGCTCCTGGCCCACCATCTCATCCAGTGATCGGGGCCGCATGCGATGGGCCAGGGGGCCCCGGGAGGCCAGTAGTTCCTCGGCCCCGGCGTCGAACAGGCCGGCGCCGGACGGGGCTGAAGGCCCCGGGTTGCGCCGGGGAGGACTCACTTCCCCTTCGGGGCCGGGAGCTGCACCCGGATGGAAAGGTCACTGAGCACCTTGTCTGACACCGGCTTGGGGGCTCCGGTCATCGGATCCAGACCGCTCTGGGTCTTGGGGAAGGCGATGACTTCGCGGATGTTGTCCTCCCCGGCCAGCACGGCCACCAGCCGGTCGAGCCCGACCGCGAATCCGCCGTGGGGCGGCGCTCCGTAACGGAAGGCACCGAGGAGGAATCCGAAGCGGGACTCGGCCTCCTCCAATGGGATGCCCAGCACGTCGAACAACTTGGCCTGGATGTCGCTGCGGTGGATCCGGATGCTGCCCGAACCGAGCTCCCACCCGTTGAGCACCAGGTCGTAGGACTGGGATCGCACCGAGAGTGGATCGGACTCCAACCGGTCGATGTCATCGGGATGAGGCATGGTGAAGGGATGGTGGGCCGACACCGGCCTGCCCTCCTCGTCCAGGCCCTCGAACAGGGGGAAGTCGACTATCCAGACGTATCGGTAGGGCCCCTGGCTGACCGGGGGCCGGCCCAGATCGTTGCGCAGCCCACCGAGCACCCCCTGAGCGGGGCGCCTCTCATCGGCCACGACCAGCACCAGGTCGCCCGCCTCCGCACTGGTGGCCGAGATGATCCCGGCCAGTTCCTTCTCGCTGAGGAACTTGGCCACGGGCGATTCCAGGGCGACCCGGCCCTCACTCTCCCCGACCCTCATCCAGACCAGGCCCTTGGCTCCGAGTTCCTTGGCCCGCTCGGTGAGCGCATCCAGCCGGCTGCGCGGTGCGTCGCTCTGGCCCGCCACCCGGAGGGCTCCGACGTAGGGCGCCTTGAAGGCGTTGAACTCCGTCCCGGCGAAGTTGCCCGTCAACTCGACCAGCTCCATCCCGAACCGCAGGTCGGGCTTATCGGACCCGAACCGGTCCATGGCCTCCGCCCAGGTCATCCGGCCGATGGGCTCGGGTCGGGAGCCGGTCACGGCTTCGGCGGCGTCGAGTACGGCTTCGGAGACGAAGCCCAGCACGTCGTCCTGCTCGACGAAGGAGGCCTCGATGTCGAGTTGCATGAACTCGAACTGGCGGTCGGCCCGCAGATCCTCATCCCGTAGGCAACGGGCGATCTGGAAGTAACGGTCAAGACCGCCGACCATCAGCAGCTGCTTGGCGATCTGTGGGCTCTGGGGCAACACGTAGAAGCTGCCCGGCTGGAGCCGGGCCGGTACGGCAAACTCTCTGGCTCCCTCCGGAGTCGGCGTCCACAACATGGGTGTCTCGACCTCGACAAAACCCTGACGCTCCATGGCCGCCCGCAGAGCCGAGTTGACCTGGGCCCGGATGCGCAGGTTGCGCTGCATCCGGGGGCGACGCAGGTCTACATAGCGATGACGCAGCCGAATGGTCTCATCGGCGTTGGCTTCATCCTCGACCGGGAACGGCGGTGGCTCGGCCGGGGAGAGCAACTCGACCTGGCAGTCACCGATCTCCACCTGGCCGGTGTCGAGGTTGGCGTTGGCGGTTCCTTCCGGCCTCTGCCTGACCGTGCCCGTGATCCGCAGGACCTGTTCGGAGCGCAGGTCGTGGCCGCCGTCGACCACGCACTGCACCAAGCCGGTGTGATCGCGCAGGTCGATGAAGGCTAGGTGCTCACCGTGTTCCCGCCGCCGGGCCAGCCATCCGCACACGCTGACGCTCTGGCCGATGTGCTCGGCGCGCAGGGCCCCGCAGTAGTGGGTCCTCATGGTCATGCGCTCACTCCTGATGTCCTCCACCGGCGCCGGCCCGGGCGCGTGAGCCCGGTCATGGCTTCTCACCCGTCTTGCCCGCACCCATCCGGCGCACGGCGTCGGCCAGTTCAGCCCGGGGCACCTTCACCTGTTCTTCATCTCCGCGTAGAGGACGGAGGGTGGCGACCCCAGCCGCCGCCTCCTCCTCACCGATGATCACGGCCACGACCGCGCCGGAGCGGTCGGCCGCTTTCATCTGGGACTTCATGGACCGACCGTCGAACGCCCGGTCCACCCTAAGCCCGGCCGCCCGCAGCTCGTGGGCGATGAGGGTGGCACGACGGCCGCCCATCACATCGATGACAAAGGCATCCAGACCGGGGCCGGATCCCGCCATGGCCCCCTCGGCGTCGCAGGCCATGAGGAGCCGCTCGATCCCCATGCCGAAACCGATGCCTGGAGTGGGCGGGCCGCCCAGCGACTCGACCAGACCGTCGTAGCGGCCTCCACCTCCGGCCGCATTCTGAGCCGTGCCCAGTGCTTCGGCAGCAAACTCGAAGGTCGTCCGGGTGTAGTAGTCGAAGCCGCGCACCAGGCGGAACTCGGGCGAGTAGGCCACCCCAAGGTCGTCCAGTCCGGACAGTACGGCGCCATAGTGGGCGCGGCACGCCTCGCACAGGTGGTCGGTGATGGCCGGAGCCCGCTCGGTGGCGGCTATGCACTCCGCCCGTTTGCAATCCAGGACCCGCAATGGGTTGATCTCGAACTTGGTCCGGTGCTCATCGCACAGCTGATCGGCCCGCTCGGCCAGGAAGGCCCGGAGCAGCTCGACATAAGCGGGACGGCACTGTTCATCGCCCATCGAGTTGATTTTGAGAGACACCTGACGGAGGCCGACGGCCCGGTAGAAATCGGAAGCCAGGGAGACGACTTCGACGTCCAGTTCCGGATCTTCGACCCCGAAGGCCTCGAGACCGATCTGGTGGTGCTGGCGGTAACGCCCGGCCTGGGGGCGCTCGTAACGGAAGGCCGGAGTGGCGTACCAGGCCTTGAACGGCAGGGCAGGGCGGTGCTGGATGAACGCCCGGGCCACCGACGCCGTGCCCTCGGGGCGCAGGGCCAGGTGTCGGTCGCCCTTGTCCCTGAACTCGTACATCTCCTTGGTGACGACCTCGCTGCCTTCCCCGATACCGCGGAGGAACACCCCGATGTCCTCGAACATCGGGTTGATGACCAGGCCATAGCCGGCCCGGCCGACGGTGATGGCGAAAAGAGCCAGCAACTCCTCCCACCGGGCCGATGCCGGCGGGAGCACGTCAAGCGTGCCCGTCGGCGCCTGGAACCTCGGGGGAGAACCCATCGGCGGAGGTTACCGGAGCCCATCCCCGCCCCAACCGTCCTTTTCGCCCCCGGAGCGGGGCTTGCGCCCGGGCCCGGAGAGTCCAGACAGGGGGGTTGGCGGAGTCCGGGGAGGCCTCAGCCGCCCCTGCCGGGGAGGACCCGGTAGGCCTCATAGACGCCGTCGAGCCGTTTGAGGGCCCCGAGGAGGGAGTCGAGGTGAGCAGGGTCGGCCAGCTCGAACTCGAATCGCATGCGGCTGACCCGGTCGGCCCCGGTCTGGCTGGAGCTGCTCAGGATGTTGACGTGCTGTTCGGCCAGGATGCGGGTCACGTCGGCCAAAAGCCGGGATCGGTCCAGAGCCACCACCTCAATGCCGACCACGAAGACGCCCAGTCGGTCGGCGTCCCATTCCACTTCGATAACCCGTTCGCCGCGGCTAACCGAGAGGGATGCGGCGTTGGCGCAATCGGTCCGGTGAACCGACACCCCTCGGCCCTGGGTCACGAAGCCGATGATCTCGTCACCGGGCACCGGCGTGCAGCAGCGCGACAGGCGAATCATCATGTCGTCCAGGCCCTCGACGTAGACACCGACGGCCTGGCGGCTCCCTAGACGGCGGGGCTGCTGGGCGGTGGTGGGCAGCTGCTCGTCCGCCTCCCCGCCTCTGAACTCCCGAGCCAGGCGTTGGGCAACGGACCGGGCCGAGACATGCCCGTCACCGATAGCGGCGTAAAGAGCGTCGAGGTCGGTGTAGTGCATGGATTCGGCCAGGGTCGCCAATGAAGCCGACGCCGCCAGCTTCTGCACGGGCAGGCCCTCCTTGCGCAGGGCCTTGCCCACCTCTTCCCGCCCGGACTCGATGGCGTCCTCCCGCCGCTCCCGACTGAACCACTGGCGGATCTTGTTCCGGGCCCGAGGCGTCACGGCGATCTTGAGCCAGTCCCGCGACGGGCCGGCCGAGGGCACCTTTGAGGTGAAGATCTCGATCGTGTCCCCGGAGCGCAGCTTGGAGTCGAGCGGCACCAGGCGGCCGTTCACCTTGGCACCGATGCAACGGTGGCCCACCTCGGTGTGGATGGCGTAGGCGAAGTCGACCGGGGTGGCCCCGGCGGCCAGGGTGAGGACCTTGCCCTTGGGGGTGAAGACGTAGACCTCGTCCTGTTCCAGATCGAGCTTCAGGCTCTCCAGGAACTCGGCCGGGTCAGGGGTGTCCTGCTGCCAGTCCACGATCCGCTGGAGCCAGGCGATCTCGGCGGTGGAGGCGTTCTCCTTGTAGCCCCAGTGAGCGGCTATGCCGTACTCGGCTCGGTGGTGCATATCCCGGGTGCGGATCTGGACCTCCAGGGCCTTGCCTTGGGGACCGACGACGGTGGTGTGGAGGGATTGGTACAGGTTGAACTTGGGAGTGTTGATGTAGTCCTTGAACCGGCCGTGAATGGGGCTCCAGATGGCGTGGATGGAACCGAGGGCGGCCCAACAGTCCTTCTCCGTCTCCACCGTCACCCGGATACCCACCAGGTCGTGGATGTCATCGAACTCCTTACCCTTGATGACCATCTTTTCGTAGATGCTCCAGAGGTGCTTGGGGCGGCCGGTCACCTCCCCGGCGATGTTGAGCTCCCCCAGGCGCTCGCGCACCGACTCGAGCACCTGGGCCAGATAGATGTCCCGCTCCGGGGCCCGGGTGGCCACCATCTGATCGATCTCGGCGTAGCGGCGGGCGTGGAGGGTGGCGAAGGCCAGGTCCTCCAGCTGCCAGCGGATCTCCTGGATGCCGAGACGGTGAGCGAGCGGCGCGTAGATGTCCAGGGTCTCCTGGGCGGTGCGGCGCTGTTTCCACTCCGGCATCGCCGCGATGGTTCGCATGTTGTGCAGCCGGTCGGCCAGCTTGATGATGAGGACCCGCCAGTCCTTGGCCATGGCCACCAGCATCTTGCGCATGGTGGCGGCCTGTTGGGCCTCCTTGGAGTCGAAGTGCAGCCGGTCGAGCTTGGTGACCCCATCCACGATGTCGGCCACGTCCTGGCCGAAATCGGCTGCGATCTCTTCCAGCCCGACGCCGGTGTCCTCCACCGCATCATGCAGCAGGGCGGCGGCAATGGTCATGTCGTCCAGACCCAGGTCGGCCACGATGAGGGCGACGGCCAGGGGATGAACGATGTAGGGCTCTCCGCTCTTGCGCAGCTGGCCGGCATGCGCCTTCTCGGCCAGCCGGTAGGCCCGCTGAATCCGGCCAGCGTCGGCCTTGGGGTGACGGTCCCGGTAAGTCCTCACCACCGGAGCGACCGGGTCGATGTCGACCGAGGTCGGCCGGCGCCAGGGCAGGACCCGGTCCACGGTGGTGGTGATGCCCTCCCTCACGGCCTGCTCCTGCCTCCCGGCTCGCTGTTCACCTAGTAGCTCACCAGCGCCTGCACGTCCCATCCGCTCAGGCGGTCCCGGCCCCGCAACGGCGTCAACTCCAAGGCGAAGAGCATGGATGCCACCTTGGCTCCCAGCCGTTCGAGGAGAACCGCCCCGGCCCGAGCCGTCCCCCCGGTGGCCAGCACGTCGTCAACCAGCACCACCGTCTCACCCTCGGCCACCGAGTCCCGGTGGATCTCCAGGCGCTCGTCCCCGTATTCCAGGGAGTAGGACTCGGACTCCACCTCCCAGGGCAGCTTGCCCGCTTTGCGCAGCGGGATGAGGCCGGCCCCCAACCGCAGGGCAAGCGGAGCGGCAAAGAGGAAGCCCCGGGCCTCGACCCCGGCCACCTTGGTTGGCGCCATGTCGGCCACCGCGTCAGCCATCCAGTCGACCACGGCTGCGTAGGCAACGGGGTCGGCGAGGATCGGGGTCAGATCTTTGAATCCGACGCCATCCCGCGGGAAATCAGGCACATCGCGGACCAAGCGACGGATTGCCTCTGCGTCGGGGGCCACCACTCAACGCTACCGGGTGGATGCGCCGTGACAGGAGACCGGCAGTGGCGCCTACCGGCAGCGGCGGCGGCAGGGCGGAGAGGGCAGGAGGAGGCGGGTCCGCCACTGGCCCCGGGCCTAGCGGCGGCGGCCCTTCTTTCTGGGCCTGGGAGGCGTGCGCCGGGCGCCGGCCGAACTTCCGGGCCGGGAGCCTCCCGGCCGGGGACCGGCTGAGGTGGAGCCTGAGCTGGCCTGGCTACCGCCCACCTCCTGACCGGAGGGAGTGAGCACGGCAGGGCCCCGGTCCCGGGCGGGGCTGCCAGAGCCCAGGCCGGCAGCGGCCGATGCCGGGGTGAGCAGGACGGAGGCGCCGGCGGAGCGAGTGGCCAGACGGTTGCGGATGGCGGCGTAGCGGGGCTCGCGCTCCTTGAGGACGGCCAGGAGCGGGGAGGCGATGAAGATCGAGGAGTAGGCACCGGAGAGGAGCCCCACGAAAAGAGCCAGTCCGAAGTCCTGTAGAGAGGCGGCTCCCAGCAGGTAGGCCCCGATCACCAGCACCGACACGATGGGCATGATGGCCACCAGGCTGGTGTTGATCGAGCGCATCAGGACCTGGTTCATGGACAGGTTGACGGTGTCGCTGTAGGTGTAGCGGCCGGAGCCACCGAAGGAACGGACCGCCTCCTGGACGCGGTCGAAGACGACCACGGTGTCGTAGAGCGAGTAACCGAGGATGGTAAGGAAAGCGATCACCGTCTCCTGGCTCACGGAGAAGTGGAAGACGGCGTAGACGCCGACGGTCACCAGGATGTCGTGGAAGACGGCCACGATGGCTGCCAGGGCCATCTTGGGTTCGAACTGGACGCTGAGGTACAGGATGATGGCCAGGATGAATAGGGCCAGGGCCAGGATGGCCTTGTTGGTCACGTCGCTGCCCCAGGAGGGGCCGACGTCGGTGATGCTGACGCTATTGGCCGAGGTTCCGACCGCCTTGGCCAGGGCATCGGTCACCTTCGTCTCCAGGGCGGTGTTGACGCCGCCGTGGCTGCCCTTCACGTAGGCCTCGACCAGTATCTCTTTGGTTCCATTCTGGCCGCGGAGTTGCTGGATGGTGGCGGAGTTTCCCAACCCGGCCGAGGCGACCGCGCTGCGGGCCTGGGCCACCGTGAGCGTCGGGGCCGACACCTCCCAGGACGTGCCTCCCCGGAACTCGATGCTGAGGTTGAGCCCGTTGGTGACGAGGAAGACCAGTCCGAGGACGATGATGAGACCGGACCCGATGAACCAAGCCCGGCGCCGGCCCACGAAGTCGTAGGAGGTCTCTCCGTAATAGAGGCGCTGCCAGACGTTGTGCTTGCGCAGCTCCAGGGGAACCGTGGTCATTGGGCCAGCCCCGGTGCGGCCAGGCCCCGTCCGACACCCATGAATCGGGCCTCGGTGAAGGTCGGGTTACGCCCCATGATGATGACGAGGGGGCGGGTGAAGAAGTAGCTGGTGAAAACGTCGATCAGGGTGGAGAGGCCGAGCATGAAGGCAAAGCCTCGCACGGGCCCGACGCTCAGGAGATAGAGGAGCACGGCGCCGATGAAGGACACGGCGTCGGCCACCACGATGGTCCGGAAGGCCCGACGGAAGCCCCGGTCGACCGACGAGCGAACGGTCTTGCCCGATCTGATCTCGTCCTTGAGACGTTCGAAGTAGACGATGTAGGAGTCCACGTTGATGCCGATGGACACGATCACGCCCGTCACCCCGGCCAGGGTGAGAGCGAAGTTGGCGGTGTGGCCCAAGTAGGAGATGACCGGCCAGATGAACGCTCCTGTGAGGGCCAGCCCGAAGAAGGCCACCAGGCCCAGGGCCCGGTAGTAGAGGATTATGTAGAGAAGCACCAGGACGAGCCCGCCGACGCCGGCGATCAGCCCGGCCCTCAGGGATGAAGAGCCGAGGGTGGCCGAAACCGTCTGAACGCTCTGCTGGATGAGCTTTACGGGCAACGAGCCGTAGCTCAGGACCAGGGAGAGGTCCTTGGCCTGGGTCTCGGTGAAGCTCCCGGTTATCTGGCCGCTGCCGTGGAAGGCGGTGGCGTTGATCTGGGGAGCGGACTCGACCACGTTGTCGAGCACGATGGCTACGTACTGTTTGTACTCCTTGGCCGCCATGGCGTCGAAGGCTCCGGAACCGGCCGAGGTGGTGGTGAAGTTGACCTGCCACTGACCAGTAGTGCTCAGCCCGGCAATGGCCGAGTGGATGATGGTGCCATTGAGCAGGACAGGACCCACGATGTAGCACTGGGTCGGGTTGTTGGCGGTAGACAGCGGAAAGATGCCGTCGGTGGCCGGCAGTCCCCTCGGCGTCACGCACTTGCCGTTGGTGGGTGCAGTGATCTCCTGAGTGCCGTTGGACTCCAGGACGGGGCGGAAGGTGAGCTGAGCCGTCTGGCCGATGAGGGAGAGGGCCCGCTGGGAGTCCTTGACCCCGGGCAACTGCACAACGATGTCACTGCCCTGGAGAGTGATATTGGGCTCGGCCACGCCAAGGGCGTCCACCCGGTTGGTGATGATGGTCTTGGCCTGGTTGAGGATGTCCTTGGAGACCGGATGGGCGGGCTTGAGCGCCACCGACACCCCGCCGCGCAGATCGAGCCCGAGGACCGGGCGGTACCCGGCAAGAAGGACGGCCGCCATGCTGCCCACGGCCAGGACCAGGGTGACGATGAGGGGGACCCAGTTGCTACGCCGGCGCATCATCGTCTCCTGCACCCGGGTCCCGGGTCTCCGGGGCCGGCGTCTGCGGGGCTACCTCGGGCCCTGAGGACCAGCTGGGCGGGGGCGGCGTGGCTGCCGGCGGGTTGACCGGAAGCGACTGGGTGGCGGCCGGGCCGATCACGGTCGGCTCACTGGCTGCCGAGGGCGGCTCGTCCATCAACGGACCCTCGGAAACGGCCGGGGCTTCCCCCGAGGTCCCACCCGGCGCAGGCTCGGGCGAGCCCGGGCCCGGGCCCGGGCCGAGCACAGGCGTCTCCCCGAGGCCGAGGCCCTCCTCGGAGGGGAGGTCGTCCCCGAAGGGATCGGC
>DATLUK010000141.1:0-3921 GCA_035533195.1 Acidimicrobiales bacterium
CCCCATCCGCTCGGTGGACGACCGGGTCATCGGCACGGGTGAGCCGGGCAGTGTCAGCAAGAAGATCCAGGAGGTGTACTTCGCCACCGTCAAGGGTGAGGTCGACCGATACCAGGACTGGCTCGAATATGTCCGCTGAGGCGCGCCCCCACCGTCACGTAGCCGTGGCGGCCCCGGCGGGCCTGCCCGCGGCGGTGGAGGTCTATGACACGACCCTGAGGGACGGCAGCCAGCAGGAGGGCCTGTCCCTGACCGTGGATGACAAGTTGCGGGTGGCCGAGCAGCTCGATCACCTGGGCGTGGCGTGGATCGAGGGAGGCTGGCCGGGGGCCAACGCCAAGGACACCGAGTTCTTCCGCCGTGCCCCCCGGGAGTTGGGCCTGCACACGGCTCGGCTGGCTGCCTTCGGGATGACCCGCCGGGCCGGGGTCAAGGCGGACGCGGATGAGGTCCTGCGCCACCTGCTCGACGCCGAGACCGAGGCCGTCTGCATCGTGGGCAAGGCCTGGGACTACCACGTCCTGGAGGCCCTGCAGACGACCCTGGACGAGGGCGTGCGCATGGTGGCCGACTCCGTCGCCTATCTGAAGAGCCAGGACCGGTTGGTCTTCTACGATGCCGAGCACTTCTTCGACGGCTACAAGCGCAACCCGGACTTCGCCACCCAGGTGGTCAGGGCCGCCCAGGAGTCCGGGGCCGACGCCATCGTCCTGTGTGACACCAACGGCGGCACCCTGCCCCATGAGGTGGAGGCCATCCTGGTCGAGGTGGCCCCGCGGCTGACCACCCAGCTGGGCGTTCACTTCCACAACGACGGCGGCTGCGGGGTGGCCAACACCCTGGCCGGGGTACGCCTCGGCGCCACCCAGGTGCAGGGCTGCGTCAACGGCTATGGGGAACGCGCCGGTAACGCCGACCTGGCTGCCGCCATTCCCAACCTGTCGTTGAAGATGGGTGTGCGGACCATCCCGCCCGAGCGCATCGAGAGACTGACGGCGGTGTCGCACCACATAGCCGAGTTGGTCAACATCAGCCCGCATCCCCAGCAGCCCTACGTGGGGATGTCGGCTTTCACCCACAAGGCCGGCCTGCACACCAGCGCCATCGTGCGCAGCCGCGACGCCTATGAGCACATCTCCCCCGACTCCGTCGGTAACGGCACCCGCTTCGTGGTCTCGGAGATGGCCGGGCGCTCGACCCTCTTGCTCAAGGCCCAGGAGCTGGGCCTGGAGCTGGACGGCGCCGCCCTGGGCGAGGTGCTGGAGTCGCTCAAGGAGTTGGAACACCGCGGCTATCACTTTGAGGCGGCCGACGGCTCCCTGGACCTGCTCATGCGGCGCGCTACCGGATGGAAGCAGGACTACTTCCGGCTCGAGTCCTTCCGGGTCAGCACCGAGCTACGCGCCCTGACCGCCGACGGGGTGCTGGGCGAGGCCGGGGACGTGGTCACCGAGGCCACCATCAAGGTGTGGGTGGGCGATGAACGCATCGTGGCCACCGCCGAGGGCAACGGCCCGGTCAACGCCCTGGACGGCGCCCTGCGTCAGGCGGTGAGCAACCGGTTCCCGCAGCTGACCCGCATCCACCTCACCGACTACCGGGTCCGGGTGCTCGATACCAACAAGGGAACAGGGGCCGTCACCCGGGTCCTGCTCGACTCCACCGATGGTGAGCGGACCTGGGCCACCATCGGGGTCTCGCACAACATCATCGAAGCCTCCTGGGCTGCCCTGGTGGACTCCATCGTCTACGGTCTTCTGCACACCGCGGAGGCCTCTGCGGTGGAAGGCCAGAGCTGATCCCTGCCCCCGGGCGGCGGACGACCCCGGAGTAGGAAAAGTGCCCCAGCCCGAATACGTGCCGGTCCGAGCCTCCGATGAGGTGCGCCCGGTGGAGCGCCTGCCCGCCCCGAAGCACTGGCGGGCGGATCGCCCGGGTGACCAGCGCGGCAAGCGACCGGGGGCCAAGAGCGCCAAGGGCATGGGCGTTCCCGGCCCCGACCAGGGCTATGCCCTGAGCCTGGCCCGACGGTTCGAGGGCCTCCTGACCCTGGCCGAGGGCGAGAGCCAGGAGGACGCCGTGGCCGGCTGCCTGGGCGTCGCCCTCAAGCGGGCTTCGCTGTTCGGACGGGCACCGGTCATCCACGACCTGGAGCTGGCCTTCGTGCTGTGGGGCTACGCGGCGGACTCACCCGCCGATCTGGTGGACTACCGCCGTCCCCTCTTCCAGGGAGCCGCCCACCACTACTGGGACCAGCGGGTCATAGTCGACCGGGTGCCCGAGGCCAGCTTGCGCCTGACCCCGGAAGAGGCCCACGCCCGGCTGTCGGCCTGGCGCCAACTGATCAGCGGCTAGCCCCCGGCGGGGACTCCGGAGCCCCCGGCAGGAGGGTCTCCTCGGGCGCCGGCGCCGGCCCCACCGCCGAGGCCAGCATCAGTGAGTTGGGAATGCGCAGCGGACCGTCATCGGCGGCCATGCTCACGTAGGTCAGGCCGATGTTGGTGATGGTGCCGGCTATAGGCCCGCCGAAGGAGCCCGACCGGATGCGGATGCGGTCTCCCACCACGAAGGGCCGGACGAAGAGCAGGACAATGCCGGCAAACATGTTTCCCAGCACCTGCTGAAGTGCTATCCCCAGCACCACCCCGGTGAGGGCTCCTCCGATGAGCAGGTGCTGCACGGGCACGTCCAAGAGCCCCAGCCCCACGAAGACGGCCACGATGTAGCCGACGAAGCTGGTGAGCAGGCGCACCGCTGAGCCCGCCGACGTCCCGGCCCGCCCGGTGATGACCCGGGCGATCTGGGAAGCCACGGCCCGCACGGCCAGGACGGCCAGGATCAGGAAGACGGCGGCGGCTATCCAGGCCACCAGGCGATCGTGCAGATGCTTGGCGTGGATGTTGCCCATGTCGGTCCCCACCGTCAGGGCGGCTATGGCACCGACGCCGAGAATGACCGAGCTGCGCCAGCGCATGCGCAGCATCGAGTCCGAGCCAGGCTTCCGGCGGCGTCGCATTGAAAGGGACGACCTCCACAGAGGCCGTCCGTCCTCAGGGCTCAGCTCAGCTCCGAGGGACCTGGGACCAGGGCTGGTCCTTGTCCACCCGGACGTCCCCGGGCAGGCCCAGGACCCGCTCGCCCAGGATGTTGCGCATGACCTCGCTGGTGCCGCCTTCGATGGAGTTGGCCCGGGATCGCAGGAACGACTTGTAGGGGTCCCGTCCGCTGAGGCCGGCCTCCTCCGGGCGGATCATCTCGAAGCTGGAGTAGAGCATCCCCTCGGCGCCCATGAGCCCGATGGTGAACTCGGTGATCTTCTTGTTGAGCTCGGCGTAGGCCAGCTTGGATGTCGATCCCTCCGGGCCGGGAGTCCCGGCCTGGCGGGCCTGGGCGGCGCGCATGTTGGTCAGCCGAGCAGCCTCGGCGGCCGCCCAGAGCCGCATGAGGGCGTCGCGCCGGGACGGGTCGGTGTGGCCCTTCTCCTTCCAGACCCGCACCGCCTCACCGATGTAGCCGCTGCCCCGGGGGGCGACGCCTCCGCCGATGGAGACCCGCTCGTTCATGAGGGTGGTGAGAGCCACGTGCCAGCCGGCGCCCACCTCACCCAGCCGCTCGGCATCGGGGATGCGGGCGTCGGTGAAGTAGACCTCGTTGAACTCGGCCTCACCGGTCATCTGGCGCAGGGGGCGGACCTCCACCCCGGGGCCCAGCATGTCCACGACGAAGTAGCTCATCCCCCGGTGCTTCGGTGCCTCCGGATCGGTCCGCGCCACCAGGAGCCCCCACCGGGCCCGGTGGGCCAGGGTGGTCCAGACCTTCTGGCCGTTGACGATCCATTCGTCCCCGTCCCGCACCGCCCGGGTGGACAGGCTGGCCACGTCGGAGCCGGCCCCGGGCTCGGAGAAGAGCTGGCACCAGACC
>DATLUK010000142.1:0-5036 GCA_035533195.1 Acidimicrobiales bacterium
CGCGCCAGAAGGGCCGCCACCGGGTGGTGGCGGCCCTTCTAGCTGGGGTGGTCCTAGAAGGCCGGCTCGTCCTCGTTGACGGATGCCGCCTCGGGCGCCTGACGCTCGTTCTTGGTGACCCTGGCCGTGCCCAGGCCAGGCTGGTGGCGATGTCGGAGGCGTTGATCTCCACCTTGGAGCGCTTCTGGCCCTCGGGGGTCTCCCAGGAGCGCTGCTCCAGCCGTCCCGTGACGGTGACCCGGGTGCCCCGGGCCAGGGACTCGGTGGCGTTCTCGGCCAGCTCGGCCCAGGCCACTACGTCGAAGAAGCTGGTGGACTCCTCCCAGGTGTCCTCGTCCCGGTTGAGCCAGCGCCGGTTGACGGCGATGCTGAAGCTGGTGGTCGCCTGACCTGAGGGGGTGAAGCGCAGTTCGGGTCCCTGGTCAGGTTCCCGGTGATGGTGATGGTGTTTCCGGTCATTGCCTGTGTTTCCTTTCGTGTCGCTCGGGGTTGAGCGGGACCGAACGGTTGGGACCGCCAAGGACGCGGACAAGCACGTGTGCGACCCCCGGAGGGAAACCCGAAGCGCAGCGGAGGCTTGGACCGCAGTGGGGTTGTCGGCGTCCGAGAGACCGACAAGATCGTGGACCGTCAGCCGCCCGGGCCCCACGACAAGGCGACGCAGGTATCCGGACGACGGCGCCGTCAGCGCAACCGCCGGGGGCCAGGGCGTTGGTGCGGCTCGGGTCGTGCCACCCGCCTGAGGGTCACCGTGGCCTCGGTGTGATCGGCATTGACGAGGATGGGAGAGGGCCCGGCGTAGCTCGATCTGGCGGCGTCCTGGGATCGGGCGCTCCATCCGGAAGGTCCGTCGCCTTCTCGGGTCGCCAACCGAGCCGAGCGTCACGGCTCCGCCTATCCTCGCCTCAGCTCGCGTGGCGACCAGGGGGAGGAAACTATGGCAGTGCTGGTCGTGGCGGTAGCGCTGGTAGGTGTGGCCGTGGCGGGAGGCCTGGTCGTCCTCGTGCTGGCTGGCATCGTCGGCCGTGCGGAAGCAGATCCCTCTGGCCGACGATCTGGGGCGGTCTATCTCGGGGTTACCACCTTCCTCGCTGTCTACCTCGCCCTGTTCTCCAGCTTCGGCCTGGTCGTGTCCCTGGCATCGCTCATCGGTCCGCGGTCCTCGCCGATGACGAGCATCGGCCTGCCTCGTGGCACAGCGGTCTACGGCTCGTCGAGCTCCGCCCCCGCCATTTCGGTTCCGATCCCCACGCCGACCAGTCTTGTCATAACCGGCACGGTGCCCTCGGCGACGCTGACGACTGGACCGATCATGTTCGGCCGCTCGAGTGTCGCTGTTGGTCCCAGTACCAACGACGGCGTGGTGTCGGTATCGCTGGCCATGGCGCTCGTGGCCCTCGCTGCCCTTGGGGTCCTCGGTTACCACCGCCGGCGACTCGTGGAGGCGCTGGCCGAACCAGGCCCTGGTCCGGCATGGCGGGTCATGACCATCTATCGCCTGGCCGTGTCATTCGTTGCCGTCTTTGTAACCGCCCTGGCGGCCGCCGCTGCCTTCTACGGCGTGTATCGGATCATCGCCCCGGGCATCTCCGGCGCGTCAGGGCGCGGTGACGGAGTCCAGGAGCTGATCGACGCCGGCTACCTCTCCCTCGGCGCCGCCGCCGTCCTGTTCATACATCGGACGCCAGCACGCGTTGCATCCGAGTTGCCCGCCGAGCCCCCCACGCCTGCCGAGGACGCCTGACAGCGCGGCTGGAGCGGGGGTTGATTCTGGGCACTCAGGCCGCGCTCGGGACTCGGCCCGGTAGGCGGCTTCAGCCGGGCCCAGCCCAGCGGTCTCAAGGCCGTTCAGCTGGAATGGCACACGTCGAGTCCGGCAACCGAGATCCGACCAGGACAGCCCGGGGCAGTCACCGCTCCCGATCATGAGGACCGGGAGCGCCTCCTGACCTGGCCCTGGCCAACGCTCGCCTCCAGAAGGCTCGCTGAGGTAGGTGCAAGGGGCGGTCAAGGTCCGGCGTCAGCCGGTCCCGCAGGGACGCCGCAGGCGACCTTGACGGCTCCGCTCGGGACTGCCTGGGCGCGGCCACCATGGAGGTAGCCATGGCCGGCGGCCGGGGCCTGGTAGCGGGGGGCCTGCCGCCGGCCAGGCACCTCCGCATCACCCCAACACGGGCCCGGAAGGAACTTTTTCGGAAAGTTTTTTGACAAAGAACCCTCTGGAGGTCCGGAAAGGGAGTGGGAGGCAGCTGGTGCCGCCCAAAGGAGGGGCTGGGTGAAGGTGAGCGGAGCACAGACGTGGAGAGGGGAGGGGGGCGGGGATGAAAGCGTCATCCCCCGGCCGATACCGGGCGCTGACCTCGCCCCAGGCGCCGGGGCCGGCGGTGGACTGCGGGTTACGCCTGAGATCGCCTCTGACCTCCTCTGCATAGGCCGAGCCAAGCTCTCAAGGCATTGTCGGATCTACGCGTGCCAGTCGTTTCCCCAGGCCATAACCCGCTGGGACCAGCCCCGGGCTCAGACCCTGGCGAACGTGACCTCCCTCACCGTGGTCGTCGGGGCTCTCAGCGTGGTGTCGGACCTCGACGAACTGGAGCGGCTCTGCGGCCGGCACCGGGTGAGGAAGGAGTCGACGCCTGTGGGCGTGGCCCCGGGCCATTCAACGGCTACCAGAACATGGGAGGTCGGAGCTCTTCCAGAGGGTCGGGCGCTGGTCCTGTGGGGGAGCCTGGGCCCGATCATTTCCCGGCTGGACGATCCCTTTCCTGACCGACTGGCGGCGATGCTCACGGTGCCCTCAAGCTCCGGGGGAGCGGGTTGGCGGCCCGCGCCGGAGCCCCAGTGGCCCGTCGCCGATGAATGGGAGGCTGGCGCGTGGGGCGCCGGGCGGAAGCGCCCCTGGGACTGGTTCGCCGTGAGGGACGAGGCTGACAGTGCCGAGGTCCACGGCGAAGGGTTGGCCTTACTCGCCTGCTTCAACTCGCGCTACGCGTGGATCCCGACCCAGGCCATCCCGGCCTGCTGGGCTGGCCACGGGGGCCTCGTGGATGAACTGACCACCCTTATGTGGTCCCGATGGGCCGCCTTCAGCTCGGGGTCGGCTTCGGCGGAGGCGGCCAAGTCCTGGCACCGCCAGTCCCTCCCCTCCTTCATGGGCCGGCTGGATACCCGGATCGGTGGTGTGGCAGCGACCGGCGAATGCCGGCCCGGCAGTCACCAGGGGCTCAGTTTTCGGGAGGCCGTCGAAGACGTGGGCCAACTCGCCGAGCGGTTGGGGTGTCCCGAGACAGGGCCTGCGTGATGCAGCCCGCTCGGGGCGGCCGAACCCGGCCTGCATCGGATAACCCCGCTCCTGTTCAGCCTGTCACGCCCACGGCCCGGTGGCTGTCCGTCAAGGACATCGCCACGGATCTGTCGATCTCGATTCACACCGCGTACAAGTGGTCGTCCCGAGGTGAGCCGTGGTTCCCGCGAACTATCCGCCTCCGAAATGGCGATCTCCGGGTCCGGAGCGACTGGTACGAGGTCTGGCTGGCTCGCATGGAAACGCCATCGAGCCGATGAGCTGGGCAGATCAGGCACCTACCTGCCGGCGCAGTTCAGCTGACCAGCTGGTGGACCCTCTGGTACGACACGCCTGTCAGGGTGCCGATGTCGCGCAGATTCATCCCACGGTCTCTCAGGGCGCGTGCGGTGGCGGCCGTTACTGCGGCGAGCTCCTTCTCCGACGCCTCCAGCTCAACTCGGCGATCTCTCAGCTCGGCGGCGCGTCGGTCGAGCTCGTCGTCGTACTGGATGTCCAGGTCGATGTCGACCGGGTCGACGTCAGCATTGGTCATGAGATGGATCACCTCGGCGATCCGGGTGGGAAGCTGGTCTAGTCGGCGGGCTTGGGTCACCCCACCGGTGGTCGGAGTGGCCACCCAGTAGCGACCATCCCACTCGACCGCTACCCGGTGCCTGCTGGTCTTGGCCTGCTTGGTCATCGTTGCAAATCCTTCTCTAACCACTTCGGTCCGAACTCGGAGGCGAACACCGTCTCTATGTTGCGCAGCACTCCTGCACTCTGCTCGCGGTCACCGGCCACGATCGTGTCCGTCAGTCCACCCGGGGTTAGCCACTTCTCGTGGGACCCTTCGGTGCCAACGACAACGCAGCCCCGTGCGCTTAGAATTTGCCGAATCCTCCTCGTGGGTACCGGCTTCACTACGGTAGTCTACCAGCTTGACTTATCTAGTCTAGTGACTAGAACACTCGCCGCACGGCAACCTGACCGATTCCACGTGGCGGCAGCGGACGACAGCGGCGCCATCACCTCCGAACGGAGGATGTTCTATTACGGGCCGCTCCTCCCCATTTCCCAGGGGGCCGCGCCGCGGGGTGCCCCCCGAGGCGAACCTTATAAGCTCGACTTGGCCTGCACGGCGGCCCGCCTTCGCCACCCGACGCTGATTACACTCCTATTACACTGGTACTGGCGAATCAGGGCAAAGAGTGGCAAGTAGTGGCAAGGAGTGTTGGCAGAGAAGTAGCAGGTCAGAGGCACAATTCCCATTCCGGGGCTATAGCTCAGTTGGTTAGAGCGCAGCACTGATAATGCTGAGGTCCGTGGTTCGAATCCACGTAGCCCCACTCTCGATTTCGGCGTAATCCCAGGTCAGCGGGGGTGCGCCCAGATGGCGCCTTGACCGCTGGTGGCCGGGAGTGGCCTCGAATTACATCCCTTACGGGCACGTAGCGGGCACGACCGGGGCTCGACGCCCTGGCTAGTCAGTACGGAGCGGGGCCAGTTGGCCGCTCACGAGAGGCCCAGTAGGCAGGCAACGAACGCGGCGTATCCCGCCATTATCAGACAGCCCTGCCACCTTCGAAGACCCCGAGCGAAGTAGGCGAACGCCAGGGTCAAGGCTGTGAGCCCTACATACCATCCTGCGATGAGGAGCCCCTGGCTCGACGGCCTCGCCAGGCCGACCACGAACCCCGGTGCCAACAGGCCGGCGACGACGTTCAGGGTATTGCTACTGAGCGCGGTGCTC
>DATLUK010000143.1:0-3453 GCA_035533195.1 Acidimicrobiales bacterium
CTTGGCCCGGATCGACGCCCTGGTCGCCTCAGCCATCGGGGCCTCGGCCACCGAGCTGGGCGTCATCAGCCTGGCTCACCCATCTCCGTTCGAAGTGCCCGACCGGCTGCACCGCGTCTCCGACGGAGAGTCGGTGTACACCGCCCATGGCACCGAGCGCTTCGCCACCACCGGGGGGGTGGCGGCGGAGCGCAGGGTCCTGGCCGCCGCGCAACGCGCCGACGGCCCGGTGGTCACCGGCCGTCGCGTCGGGCGGGTGCTGGGCGGTGCCGGGCTGGGTCTGGACCAGGAGCTGGCCGTCCGCTCGGTGCTGGGCTCCGGACGCCCGGTGCAAGCCCTGTTGGGCCCGGCCGGGGTCGGCAAGACATTCGCCATGGCCACCCTGGCCCGGGCCTGGTCCTCGCCGGGCCACGCGGTGATGGGCCTGGCCCCCTCCGAGACCGCGGCCCGGGTACTGGGTGACGCCGCGGGCATCCACGCCCTCAACACGGCCAAGCTGGTTTGGGAGCATGCCAACCGCAGTGCGGAGGAGAAGGCCGAGGCGGCCTGGCGCTACGAGTTCGGGATATCCAGCGGGGACCTGTTGATACTCGATGAGGCGGCCATGGCTTCGCGTGTCGTGCTCGACGAGGTGGTCCGCCTGGTCACCGACGCTGGGGCCAAGTTGGTATTGATGGGTGACCATCACCAGCTCGAGGCCCCCGAAGCCTCGGGGCTGTTCGCCCACCTGGTGGAGACGCTCGGTGCCACCGAGCTCTCCGAGGTCCGCCGCTTCGCGGCTGCATGGGAGGCGGGCGCCAGCCTGCGCCTGCGGACCGGTGACGTCCGGGTGCTCGAGGACTACGAGCTGCGCTCCCGGATCATCGGGGGCAGTGCCGAGGAGATGGAGGCCGCCGTCCTGGAAGCCGCCCTGGCCGATGAGGCCCGGGGACTGGGGGTCTTCGTCCTGGCCGATTCCAACGAGGCCGCCGCGGTGTTATCCGGGCGGTTCCGCGACGCGCTGGTCACCGCCGGGAGAGTCGACGACACCGCCACGCTGGCCCTGGCCGACGGCAACCGGGCCGGGCGCGGCGACCGGATCGTCACCCGCCTCAACGATCGGACCAAGGCCACGGCCGGGGGCTCCTGGGTGGCGAACCGGGACCACTGGGAGGTAATCGCCGTGCATGAGGGCGGGATCTCCGCCGCCCGCCTCGATGCCGACGGCCAGCTCAGCGGGGATCGGGTGGAGCTGGAGACGGGCTACCTGGCGCAGAGCACGCACTTGGCCTATAGCGGGACGGTTCACGCCGCCCAAGGCGCCACCCGCGACGTCACCCACGCGCTGGTGAGCTCGGGCACCTCCCGGGCCGGGCTGTACGTGGCCCTCACCCGGGGCAGGATGGCCAACCACGCCTATGTCGTCTGTCAGAGACCAGAGGGCGCGGATCGCGACGGTCCCCTCCAGGACCCCCTGGCCGTCCTGGCCGGCATCCTGGAGCGCGAGGAGGACCCGACGGCCCGCTCGGCCCTGGCCACGGTCGAGGTTGAGGCGCGCCGCGCCGTCAGCCTGGCCAGTCTGTTCCCGGTCTGGGTCGATCTGCTGGCCGAGGCCGGCCGGGACCGTTGGACGGACACTCTCTCGCGGGTCCAGGACCCGTCGGTGGCCCGGGCCATGGTCGAGGGCGACGCCTGGGCTTCCCTGGCCGCTCGGTTGGCCAACATCGAGGCGGCCGGGATCAACGCCGGCGCCGCCCTGGCCGAGGCGGCGGGGATCCGCGGCCTGGAGGACGCCAATGACATCGCCGCCGTGCTGCACTGGCGCCTGCGGGCCAAGGAGGCCTCCGCCCGCCTGGTGCTGGGCAGTACCTTCACCGAGCTCTGCCCGTCCTATGGCTCGGACCTGGATGAGACCCTGGCCCAACTGTCCGGCGCCATGGACGCCCGGGTGGCCATGCTGGCCGAGCGGGTCGCCCAGGACCAACCGGTGTGGGCCAGGGATCTGGGGCCCCGCCCCAAGGACGACGGTGCTGCCTGGTCGGCCCGGGTCGGAACCGTGGCCGGCTACCGGGAGGCCTTCGCCTGGGAGGATCCGACCGAAGCTCTGGGACCGCGGCCTTCGGCGGTGCGGGCCGATGCCCGGGCGTGGTGGGAACGGGCGTCCCTGGCTCTGGGACGCGCCGAGGCGCCAAGCCTGGCGGGGATGCCCACTGAGGCCCTGGAGGCCCTGGTTGACTCCGCCCGGGCCGAGCCGGCGCCCCCCTCGGTGGCCATTGAGCTGGCCGACTGCCACGCCCAGGCGCGCGAAGCCCGCACCGCCGAGGGTGCCGCCCTGCTCTCGGCCCGCCCCGAGTCAGCTGACCGATACGCCCGGAGGGCCGAAGCCCTGGAAGCCGTGCTGGGCGAGTTGGAGGCCGCCCACACCGCCAGGACCGAATGGACGGTGCTCCGAGCCCGAGGCCAAGCCCAGGTCGAGGCGGCCCGGGCCGAGCTACAGGTCCGCCAGGACATAGTCACCCAAGCCCCGGCGGGCTCCTGGGCCGCGGAGCATTGGGAGGGTGTCCTCCACGACGCCGAGATCCGGGTCAAGAGCATGACCACGGTGGCCCGACGTGTCGAGGGCGAAGCGGCCGAGCTGGCCGAGGAGGTCGTCGCGGCCCGCTCCGGGCTCTCCCGGCTGGAGCGCGACCAGCCGGCGGTCCGCCAGGCCGCCCAAGCGGTGAGGACGGAGGCGGCTCAAGCCCAGCGCCTGGACGCCCTTGACGCCGCCCTGGCTACCTCCCAGCTGCAGCGGGCCGGTCTTCGGGGCCAGGCCCGACGCGACGCCCTGGCCGAGCGCGACGCCCTGGCCCGGCGCCATCCCGAATTGAGAACCATCGAGGCTCGACCCCCGCGCTGGGCGGCGATGGCCACCGACGCACGGGCGACCCACGACCAGGCCGTCAAAGACGCCCAGGCGCAAGTCCACAAGCTGGAGACGGCACTGGCGGGCCATGTCGATCTGGCGCAGAGGTGCCGGGCTGAAGCCGCCATACGACAGGCTCACCTGGACGAGCTGCACCTGCGGGGACCGTCAGCGGCCCCAGCTCCACCGGAGCCGACCGAAGCGGCGCGCCCGGCGGTGCCGATGATGAGCGAGCACCTTCGCGCCGCCGCGGTTCCTACTCCTCAGATCCAGGGGCCCCAGGCGAGGCCGTAATGGGGGGCCATTCGGCGCCAGGGCACATCCGAGAGGGAGGGTGTCCGTCCGGGATCAAGCTACTGCTTGACTAACTGCTCGTGGCCATCACTATCGACGAGGAGCGGCTCGACGCGATGTTCGCCGCGCTCGCCGACCGCACCCGGCGCGACATTCTGGCCCGGCTCGCCAAGGGCGGGGCCACGGTCAAGGAGCTGGCGGCGCCCTATTCGATGAGCCTGCAGGCCGTGTCGCAGCACATCGGGGTGCTCGAGACACGTCTGGCCCACCTACAG
>DATLUK010000144.1:0-4091 GCA_035533195.1 Acidimicrobiales bacterium
GAGATCGTGGCCCTGCTCGGCACCAACGGGGCCGGTAAGTCGACCCTGCTCAAGGCGGTCAGCGGGACCATGGACCCCATCGGTGGGGTCATCTTCTTCGGCGGCCGGGACGTGACCCACGCCGACGCCGTCAACAAGGCCATGTTGGGCATGGCCCTCGTCCCGGGGGACCGGGGCGTCTTCCCCTCCCTCACCGTGGCCGACAACCTGCGGATAGCCGGCTGGATGCTGCGGAAGGACCAGCAGTACCTGGCTGAGTCAACCGCGAAGGTCCTTGGCTATTTCCCCGTCCTGCGCGACCGCTGGGACGTCCCGGCCGGCAACCTCTCCGGCGGGGAGCAGCAGATGCTGGCCCTGGGCCAGGCCCTCCTCGGCCGACCCAAGCTGCTCATGATCGACGAGCTTTCCCTGGGCCTGGCCCCGGCCGTGGTCGGACAGCTGTTGGAGACGGTGCGCAAGCTGGCCGAGGACGGCATCACCATCCTGTTGGTGGAACAGTCGGTGAACGTGGCCTTGACTCTGGCCAAGCGGGCCGTGTTCATGGAGAAGGGCGAGATCCGCTTCAGCGGCCCGACCGAGGAGCTGTTGAGCCGACCGGATGTGTTGCGGGCGGTGTTCCTCGAGGGCACGGCCACGGCCATGGGTGATGCCGTCGATGCGTCCACGGCCGCCGCCGCCGTCCCCTTCGGCCCGGTATCGGCCCGCCGCCCGGGCGAGACCAACGGCTTCGCCAAAGGATCGACCTTCGCCCACCACCCGGTGCCCGCTCTCGAGACGGTCGGCATCTCCAAGCGATTCGGAGGGGTGGCCGCCACCCAGGATGTCAGCATCACTCTGCACCGGGGCGAGATCCTCGGGCTGATGGGCCCGAACGGCGCCGGCAAGACCACCATCTTCGACCTCATCTCCGGCTTCATCCCCCTCGATGCCGGGCGCATCTTCCTGGACGGCCAGGACATCACCGATCTCTCCCCGGATGCCCGGGCCCGTTCCGGCCTCGGGCGGTCCTTCCAGGACTCGAAGCTCTTCCCGGCCCTGACCGTGCAGGAGACGGTCAAGGTCGCCTTCGAGTGTCAGCTGGAGGTGAGAGATCCGCTGGCCGCCGCCGTCCGCCTGCCGGCGGTGCGCGATGCCGAGGATGCGGTTCAGGAGCGGGTGGACGAGCTCATCGAGTTGGTGGGGCTGGAGGCCTTCCGCAACAAGTTCGTCTCCGAGCTGTCCACCGGGACCAGGCGGATGGTGGATCTGGCCTGTCTGTTGGCCCATGAGCCCAAGGTCATCCTCTTCGATGAGCCTTCCTCGGGCATCGCCCAGCGCGAGACGGAGGCCCTCGGCCCGGTGCTGCGCCGGATCAGGGAGATGACCGACTCGAGCATCCTGGTCATCGAGCACGACATGCCGCTTCTGACCGGACTGGCCGATGAGGTCATCGCCCTGGAGCTGGGCCGCACCGTCACCCGCGGGCTTCCGGCCGAAGTCCTCTCCGATCCCCGGGTGGTGGCCTCCTATCTGGGCACCAGCGCCGATGCCGTGTTCCGGTCCGGCTCGGTGGTGGCGCCTGTGGTGGCGGCCCCCGCGGTGACGGCACCCAAGCGCCCGGGACGCAAGGCGCTCACCAGGCGGGCCCCGGCCACCAAGCGGGTGGCCACCACCAAGCGGGCGGCCGCGGCGCCGGTCCGGGCAGCACGCACGAGCAACGGCAGGATCAGGAAGGCCGACATGAAGGAGCAGGGCAAATGACAACGGCCAAACGAGGCCTCGGGGAGATGACACTGGGCGACATCGGCAAGGGCGTGATGCGATATCGGCCCTTCCTGCTGGCGGTGGCCACCATCGTCCTGGTGGTGGTCTTCCTTCCGGGCAAGCCCTCCTCCACCTCACTCTCCTCCTCGGCTCCGGGGGCATCCACCGGGGCCGCAACCGGGGTGGCCAGTCCGGGTGGAGCGAGTTCTGCCGCCTCGGGTTCGACTGGATCGAGCGGCGCCGGCTCAGCCCTAGCCGGGAGCTCCGGCAGCGCTTCGGGTGGGACGGGCGGCTCGGGCTCGGTGGCCGCCGCCGGCGGAGGCTCATCGGGATCTAGTGGGGGTTCAACGGGATCGGCTGGGGGCGGAGGCGGCGGTGCCCTCACCCCCGCTCCTGCCGTGGCCACCACTGATCCGCACTGCGATCAGGCCACCGGACACGAGGCCATTCCGTCCGTCTATTCCCCGCCCTGCGTGCCCAGCTGGACGCCATCGATGGGCAACGGGGGAGGCACCTACAGCGGCGTGTCCGGCAGCACCATCACCATTGCCGTGCCCCTGGCCCAGAACCAGGGCGAGGCCGCCGCCCTGCGGGCCGCCTCCAACAACCCGGACACCCAGGCCCAGATCGAGCAGGGCAATTCCCAGTTCGTTGACCTCTTCGAGCACCACTACCAGACCTATGGCCGCAAGGTGCAGTTGCAGTACTACACCAGTAGCTACAACTCCGGTGACTCGCTGGCCGCCCAGAACGCCGAATGCCAGTCTGACGCCAACAAGGTGGCCAAGCAGATGATGGCCTTCGCCTCCTGGACCGACTGCGGTACCAACGCCTATGAGAACACCCTCTCGGCTGATGGGGTCCTGTGTTTCTGCACCGTCACAGTGGCGGCGTCCTACTACCTGCAGTGGGCCCCCTACGTCTGGGGGACCGGATTACCGGATGAGACGGCGGCTTACAACATGCGGGCCGAGGTGATCTGCAGCAACCTGGTCCCGTACGCCCCCAAGTACGCCGGCAGCGCCAACCTGAACGCCCCGGTAGCCAAGAAGCGGGTGTTCGGGCTGATCTGGCCCGGCGCATCCAGTCTGGATGACACCGACATCTATCGCTCGGGAGCGGACTACTTCGCCAGCAAACTCAAAGCCTGCGGGGCGGATCTGGCTGAGGATGTCTCCTTCCCGATCGTGGACCCGACCGGACCGGCCGACGCCCAGACGCTCATGGCCAAGTTCCAGAGCGACGGCGTCACCACCGTCATCTTGGTGTCGGATCCCTTGGATCCGATCTTTCTGACCGGAGCGGCTACCAAACAGGGCTACCTCCCAGAGTGGTTCGACTCGGGCTCAGCCCTCATCGACACCACCCACTACGGCCGTCTCTACGACCAGAGCCAGTGGGCCCACTCCTTCGGCATCAGCTTCCTGGCCGACCGGGTGGAGCCGACCTCCTCGGATGCCTACAACTTCTACCACTGGCAGTTTGGGACCACGCCGCCCGATCCGGACGACTTCACCGTCAACTACCCGTTCTTCGAGTGGCTCTTCGCCGGGATCCAGATGGCCGGTCCTGATCTGACGCCCTACCACCTCCAGTGCGGCATGCCGCCCTATACATCGGTGACCAGATCGGGCCCGTTGGGTTCCAGTAAGGGCGTCGCCTGCGTGGGCAAGGTCTACCCCGGCCTGTTCGGCTACGTCGGCCCGCTCAACTACCAGAACCGGGTCACCAACGCCCTCATCGCCTACGGGAGCAAGATCTGGCCCTGGGACTATTACAACCAGATCAATGACGGCGTGCTCATCTGGTGGAACCCTAATGCCTCCGGCTTGGACGAGACCAACAACTCGGGCAAGGGGATGCAGGAGTACATGGACAACGGCAAGCGCTACCTGTGGGGTCAGTTCCCCACCGGCCAGCAGCCCTGGTTCGCCACCGCCGGGGCGGTGGACATCTTCACCACCCTCCCGCCGGCCGACCAGCCGCCCAGCTTCGCCTACTCCTGCTACTACCTGTGCAACTCGCCGGGCTACTGATCGGCCTGTCGGGCCGGAGGTGGGGTGCCTCCGGCCCGGGCTGGCTGGGGCCAACCGGCCCGGGCAGGCGGGTATCCTGACGCCGGCATCAGCCGGCCCGAGTAGCTCAGACGGCAGAGCAACGCACTCGTAATGCGTAGGTCAGGAGTTCGATTCTCCTCTCGGGCTCAGAGAAAGACCTGGTCAGAGGCCATATTTGGGGTCCTCGAAACCCAACAAATTTCCTGCTAGGGTAAAACCCAACAGAAAACCCTACAACTCTTCCGGACTTTGCGAAATTTGTTGGGTGGAGTTGAGCGGGGAGATGGGTGA
>DATLUK010000145.1:0-4416 GCA_035533195.1 Acidimicrobiales bacterium
TAGCGGATGGAGGTGGAGCGCTGCATGGCCACCCGCTCGCCCCGCTGGTTGATGTAGAGGGTGTCGCCCCGCTGGAAGCAGGTCTGCCCGGCGAACTTGGTGTCGGTCACCTTGTAGTCGTATGGCATCCGGTGACAGAGCATGTGGTCGCCCGGCTCGATACGGGGCCCGAAGAACCACCACTCGTCCCCGCCGAATATGAGGTGGGAGTTGGGGATCTTCCCCACCTGGGCGGGAGAACAGCCGTGGCTGGTGTCGGTGGCCACGGTGAAGGACTGCGGGGCGATGATGCCGGCGAAGCGGCTCTGGCCGGCCCAGTCCTGGTCGTAATGCAGAGGGTTGGGGTAGTGCATGCCCTGGACCCAGCGGCGGATGTCGTTGACCGCCACCGGTTCTTTGAGCTCGCCCGGCTCCATGGGCACGCCCATGTGCCGGTCCAGATCGGATGTGTCCAGGCTCATTGTGACTCCTCCCGGGACAGTCGGTCCCGTACCAATTTCAACAGATCGGCGTCCCTGACCTTGGTGTCGCTCCCGGTCATGGGTATCTCACCGTCCTCGAAGAAGATGACCGACTTGGGCACCTTGTAGGCCGACACCCGCTCGCGTAGGAAGGCTTGGATGTCCTCGGCGGTGGTGGCCTCGCCCTCTTTAACCACGGCGGCCAGCACCACCCGCTGGCCCAGGCGGGCATCGGGAACTCCGATGACCCGGGCCAGCTTGAGCGGCCCGAAGGCCCGCAGGGCGACTTCCAGTTCGGCCGGGGAGACGTTGGCACCCGCCGTCTTGATCATTTCCGTCCGCCGGCCGGTCCAGTGGACATAGCCCTCGTTATCGAAGAAGCCGGCGTCCCCGGTGTGGAAGAAGCCGTCGGGGTCGAAGCACTCATCCCTGGTCTTGCCCACGTAGTGCTCCATCAGGGTGGGACCGGCCACGGCCAGCTCCCCGTCCTGGCCCGGACCCAGCCGGGCCCCGGTGTCGGGGTCCACCACCCGGAGCCGGTTGCCCGGCAGGAGGCGGCCGGTGCTCTCGCGCATGACCGGGCGGGGGGTGTCCCAGCTGTGGCCGGCAAAGATCGAGGCCGTTTCCGACAGTCCGTAAGCCACGGGCGAATTCCAATTCGGATCACCGGTGACGGTTGGATGCCGGGCGAAAGCCGACTTGCCGAACACGCAGCGCAGGGCGGACAGGTCGGCGCTCTTCCAGCCCGGATGCTCCGCCAGGGCGGCGGTCTGGTGGGGGAGGGTGTAGGGCTCGGTCACCCGCTCCCGTTCCATGAGGGCGATGGCGTCCCCGGGGTCGAAGCTCTCCTGCATGACCCAGCAACCGCCGCCGGCCAGGGTAGGGCCCATGGCCGTGTTGAGACCGGCCGTCCAGAACATGGGCAGGGCCGTCCAAAGTCGGGTGCCGGGGCGCCGGCCGAATACGCCGGCCTGGAGCCAGAACTGCAGGGTCATGGCCCGGTGGCTGTGCAGCATCCCCTTGGGCCGGTCGGTGGTGCCCGAGCTGTAGATGATGACGGCCGGGTCGGAGGGCTGCACGTGGCCGGCCCGGGCCAGGAGCATGTGGTCGCTGAGCCGGTCGGCCGAGTCGAGGAAGTCGGTCCACGCCCGCACCGACCCGTGGGAGCGCTCGGCGCCCACCACGGCCAGCGACTCGAGGAAAGGGAAGGTGGCCGAGCGCATGGGCGGGTCGGCCCGGTCCAGCTCCGGGCATATAGCCAGAAGGTCGCCCAGGTAGTCGTGGCCCCGCATATCCCGTTGGGCTAGGACGATCTGCAGGTCGGCGTGGCCGAGCATGAACTCCAGCTCGGCCGGCGCCGAGAAGGTGGATAGGGGCACGGCCACCGCTCCCACCAGGCCGGCCCCGAAGACCGAAGCCACCGCCTCGGGGCGATTCCCCATGAGGATGCCCACCCGGGCGCCGCGGCCCACTCCGGCCACCATCAGCGCCCGCCCGACCCGGTGCGCCTCCTGGGCGAGCCGGGCGTAGCTCCAGCGGATGGTGGTCCCCCCGGCCAGCGGGTCATCGAAGACGAGGGCCTCCCCGTCGTAGCGGGTGGTCACCTCCTCCAGGAAGCCGCCCAGGGTCAGGGCACCGATGCCCTCAGCCTCGGCCAGGGGCGGGCCCTCCAGGGTCGTCACGGCCGGACGCCGGCGCCGGCGGCTGCCCCGCCCGCCGCCCCGCCGTGGGGGAAGAGGCTCTCGAAGCCGTGGCGCTCGATGGAGTCGAACAGGGCCTCGGCGGCCCGGTCGGCACCGAAGGGCAGACGGAGGGCGGGCTGGAGGTGGCGGCAGAGAATGGAGATGTCGTACTCATCGCAGAGGCCGGACGCGCCGTGGAGCTGTTGGGTGGTGCGCAGCACGGCGCGGGCCGTCTCCACCGCCTGGAGGCGCAGGGCCAGGGCGTCGGTGATGGCCCGCTCAGGGTCGGCCAGCAGCCGCCACAGGGTGAACCGGGCCGCCTCCCTGAGGCCGTCCACGCCGACGGCGCAGTCGGCCAGCTGGAACTGAACGGCCTGGAAGCCGGAGATGGGCTGGCCGAACTGCACCCGTCCGGTCACGTGCTCCACGGCCAGCTGCAGGGCCGACTCCAGTCCGCCCAGGATCGTCCACGCCGTGAGGGTGAGATGGAAGGCGGCGTCGAGCGTGGTGCCGGCGCCGCCCCCAGAGCCCCCGCCCCCAGCGCCCCCGCCGGCGCCCGGCCCTTCGCCACTCTCGGCCCCATCCGGCTCGAGGTCGCCCGCGAAGGGCCCCAGCCGCGTGCCCAGGCGGCCCCGGGAGCGACCCGTGCCGACCCGGCCTTCGATGTCGGTCACCCGCCAGACCGGGAACAGATCGGCGTGGTCCACCCGCCAGACGGGCCCATCGACCACGGCCAGGGGCGTGTCGTCCCCTGAGCCGCCGGCCAGGAGCACCGACGCCACCGGGTAGGGCAGGGCCACCCGGCCCGCCTCCCGGCACAGCTCTCCAGCGGCGGCGGCGCTGACCTCGTCCTCCCGGGGGTCCAGACCGGGCACCCCCAGGCCGGCCAGGACGCCGGCAACCGGGGCCGCCCGCTCGCCCGGGTCGGCCTCGGCCCGCCGGGCGGCGTCGACACCGCCGAGCCCGGCCAGCGCCGAGCGCACCGAAACGCCAAAGTCCACCGCCTCCTCCGGCAGCCCCATCCTCACCGCGAGCCCCCCAACAGGGCCCGGGAGACGATCATGCGCTGGATCTCGATGGTGCCCGAGGCCACCGTGGCCGCCTGGGCATAGCGCCAGTGGTCCTCCACGGCGCCGTGCAGGGGGGCCGGGGGACCGGCTTCCAGGCTGCGCCCGCCCACCGCCTGGAACAGGGTCTCGGCCACCTGCTGGTCGCATTGGGTGACAGCCAGGCGGGCGGCGCTGGCGGTGGCGTCACTCGGGCTGCCGGCCTCGGCCTCGGCCACGGCCCGGTAGGCCAGCAGGCGGGCCACCCGCACCGCCACCAGGGCCCGGGCCCACTGGGCCCGCAGGTGGGCAGGGACCCCCCCCTGAGCTGCCATCTCCCGGCCCAGGGCGGACAGGAGCCGGTCACAACGGGCGTAGCGGGCGATGCCCACCCGCTCATGCGCCAGGGCCCGGCGGATCACGGCCCAGCCCTCCCCGACCCCGCCGAGCACCTCGTCCGCCTCGACCCGGACATCATCGAAGAAGCACTCGTTGAGGTGGTGACGCCCGAGCATGCTGCGGATGGGCCGCACCGTGATCCCGGGCCGGTCCATGGGCAGGAGGAAGATGGTGATGCCCTCGTGCTTGCGCGGCCCGGGGGCTCCGACCCGGGCGGCCAGGACGCACCACTGGGCCATCTCGGCATACGAGGTCCAGATCTTCTGGCCGTTGATGCGCCAGCCGTCCCCGTCGGGCTCGGCCCGGGTGGTCAGCGAGGCCAGGTCCGAACCGGCGTCGGGCTCGGAGAAGCCCTGGCACCAGATGACCCGGCCCTCGGCTATCGGCGGCAGGAAGCGCTCCTTCTGGGTGTCGGTGCCGAAGGCCATGACCGCCGGGCCGACCCAGTTGAGGCCCATGTACTGGGCCCCCCGGGGCTCGTGGTGGGCCCACATCTCCTCCCGGACCACCGTCTGCTCCCAGACCGACCCCCCGGCCCCGCCGTACTCCTCGGGCCAGGCCACTGTCAGCAGCCCCTCCTCGGCTAGGCGGTGACAGAAGCGCTGGGCGATCTCCAGGTCGGCGGGGTCCTCGCTGAAGGCGCCCAGGTAACCCTCGGGGATCTCCTGGGCGATGAGCTCCCGAAGTCGGGCCCGCAGTTGAGCGGCCCGCGCCCCGAAGTCGTAGTCCACGGTCCGGGGATCATAGGGTCGAGGCATGGTGATTCCCCAACGGGGGGCGACCGTCGGCGAGGTGCTGGATCCAGTGCTGGCCGAGGCTCCCGAGCGC